>JAGNNA010000525.1 GCA_017990895.1 Reyranella sp. | reverse complement strand
TTCCGCATCGCCACCGCCCGCCCGTCGGACGAGGGCGCGGGCCGGAACGGCAAGACGGCGGCCGCCGCGGCGGCGTCGACCGGTGCCTCGATCGACCTCGGCGCCATCTTCGCCGACGTGTTCGGCGAGGAGACGGGCCGTACCGCGCCGCCCTCCGGCGTGCTCGAGGACCGCGCCGAGCGCTTCGCCCGCGAGGCTGCGGACTACTGGCTCGAGAACATGCGCCGCGTCGGAGCCGACGAGAAGGCTCTGTCTCATTTCGGCGTCGACCGCCAGCATCTCGGCTGGCTGATCGACGAGCTGATCGTCGGCGCGCATCGGCTCAAGCTGATCGACCAGCTCTCCCACGAGGTGCGCGAACTGGAGAATGCCGCCAACGCCAAATGGGAGGAGATCGCCGAGCGCCAGGTGCGCACGGCCTCCTCGGCGCTGAACGGCTATGTCAGCGCACTGGGCTTCGACAAGCTGCCGCTCGACCAGCGGCCGGGCCTGCCGCCGAATGCACCGTTGCGCCGCGTGTTCGAGCAGCCGACGATCATGATCGACGGCATACCGCAGCTCAGCGAGAATCCGGCGCCGATCTATGCCGACTACTGCAAGGACTGGATGCGCGCCTTCCTGCAGCTCGCCATGGACAATGTCGGTTACGAGGGCGGCCGCGAGATCACGCCGGAACAGAACGACCGGCTGGGTGCCATCTTGCGCACCGTGGCGGCCTGAGGCTTAAGGACGACCGATGCCCGTCCGCGCGACCATTGCCCCCTTGCCGGAGCCCGGCCACGCGTTGCTGCGCGTGAGCGAACTCGACGCCGCTCCCGAAGGACTTACCCTCTCGATTCAGCGCCAGGCGGGGCCGGACAGTCATCTCGCCGACGATGGCTGGCGTCGCACCGAGACCTGGTTGATGCCCGACGAGGTACGGCGCAACGGCGACGTCCTCGAATTCCATCTCGGCCCCGAGATCTGCGACCGGCTGGCCGGCATCGCGACCATCAGGCTCAGGGTGCGCGAGCCCGATATCGGCGTCGTCGGCACGACCGTCGTGGCCTGGCCCACGATGCTGACGTCCGGCGCCGCCGGCGCCTCGGACAGCTACGACGACACCGTACGGCTTCGTCGGCGGCAGTCGCCGCCACCGGCCCCCGAGCCGGAACTGCCGCCGCCGCTCGAGCTCGCGCCCGAACCGCCACCGCCGCCCCGTCCAGAATTGCGGGCGGCGCGCGATCCCATGGCCGATCTGCCGAAGCGTTCGGGCGCGACGGGATGGATGATCGCCGCCGTGCTGCTCCTGCTCGCGGTGGGCGGCGGCTATTACTATTGGACCAACCATCTCCATCCGCCGGAGCCCGTCGTCGCCGCGGCACCGTCACCCGCGCCGACACCGCTGCAGCCGCCCGCCGCGCAACCTCCCGCCAAGTCGGTGCGCGAAACGGTGGCGGAGTATCTCGCGACCAAGCCAGCGCCCGAGGCGATGCTCGCCAAGGCACAGGACTTCGCCAAGGCCGGCGACATGGCTGCCGCCTTCCTGCTGGTCCGCCACGCTGCCGAACAGGGCAATGCGGCTGCGCAGGTCGAGCTGGCGTCCTTCTACGATCCGACGATGCCGGCCAAGGGCGGTTTCCCGCACGACGGTCTCCAGGCGGCGGACTGGTACGAGCGCGCCGCGTTGACGGGGCTCGCGGAAGCGCAGCGCAAGCTCGGCATGCTGCTGGCCAAGGGCGGCGCAGGACTTAACGCGGATGCAACGAAGGCCAAAGTCTGGCTACAACAGGCAGCGGCACAGAACGATGCCGATGCAAAGAAGGCGCTGGACGGTCTCCCCAAATGAAGTCGAGCTTTTGGCTGCCGGTAGTGGCAGCGCTTCTCGCCGGAACGGCGCACGCCCAGATGGCGGCGACCAACCCGACCTGTGGCGTCCTGAAAGCCGAGACCTCGAAGACAGGCGCCACGTCGACCTGGACCGTCTCCGGTCCCTCCGGAAAGAACACCGAGACCGGCGTCCTGAAAAGTGGACCGCGCTTCGAATGCATCGACGGTGCCATCCTAACCGTCGAATTCACCTCGACCGTCGGCCATTCGTTCTTCGACGCCTACTTCCCCGACGGCACCAACATCGGCTACGGCCGCCAGCAGATCGACCGTCGCGGCACGCGCTACGTCCTGCCGATCCAGGCCAAGGCCCGCATCGCCGCTCAATATCGGGCCTCATTCGACTATCACTGCAAGCTCAACATGCCGGCCGATCCGATCAGCCCGGCCATGCGAGCGGAGTGCTCATTCTGATCTCTCCTTGTCATCAGGCACGCAACTTGCACTTACTGTGCGTGCCATAAAGGGGGAGATTTTGATGAAGAACACCATTCTCGGCGGGCTGACCGCGCTCGTCATGGCCGGCTCGGCCCTTTTGGCTACCCAGCCTGCCCTGGCGCAGGGCTCGATCGACAACAGCTCGATCGGATCGCCCGCGTTCCGCGAACACAAGCGCACCTTCGGCCTCGTCTATACCCTGCCCAAGGAAGTCAACGACCTCCTCGGCATCACGATCGGCGGCCTGCTGCGTGAGAAGCTGCTGAACGCCAACCTGATCGACGAGGCGCTGCGCTTCAACATCCCGCACGTCACCGTGCTGCACATCCACAACGCCGATCCGACGACGCCCGAGAAGATGCTGAAGGCCTTGCCGAAGCTGCCGCCAGTCCTGAACGTCACGTTGAAGACCTTCTACACGACCGAAGCCGCCAAGGGCGCCGGCCATCCGTGGTGGCTCGACCTCGGCATCGTCAAGGAGGGCGCAGGCTACGAGGCGATGATGGCCTTCAACACCCTCGCCACGCCGGCGCTTACGCCGCTGCGCGACGGTCCGCTGCCGCGCGTCACCGGACCGGTCTATGCGGCGATGGGCGATGCCGGCAAGGAACTCGTCCGGACCGTCGGCGTGAGCGGCATCA
>JAGNNA010000162.1 GCA_017990895.1 Reyranella sp. | reverse complement strand
TCGTACTTCCACGAGATGTTCGCGCGCACCTTCCGCATCGCCTTCTTCGTGACGCTGCTGGCGGCGGTTTTCGGCGCGCCCGAAGCCTACATCCTGAACCGCATGCGCAGCCCGTGGCGCGGGATCTTCCTGCTGGTGATCCTCGGCCCTCTGCTGATCTCGGTGGTCGCGCGCACGCTGGGCTGGGCGCTGCTGTTCGGCGGCAATTCGGGGCTCGTGAACAAGGCGCTGATGGGCATGGGCGTGATCTCGGCGCCGCTGCCGTTCATGTTCACCGAGACCGGCGTAGTGATCGCGCTGGCGCATGTACTGATGCCCTACATGGTGCTGGCGGTGTGGGCCTCGCTGCAGCGGCTCGACCCGCAGGTCGAGAATGCGGCGGTGGCGCTGGGGGCGGGGCCCTTCACCGTGCTGCGGCGCATCGTGTTGCCACAGGTAATGCCGGGCGTCCTGTCGGGCGCGGTGATCGTGTTCGCTCTGGCGGCCAGTGCCTTCGCTACCCCTTCCATCATCGGAGGCCGGCGGCTCAAGGTCGCCTCGACCCTGGCCTATGACGAGTTCCTGAACACGCTCAACTGGCCGCTCGGCGCTGCGGTGGCGGTGCTGCTGCTGTTGGCGCTGGTCGCCATCGTCTGGGGCGCAAACCGGCTGGTCGAACGCCGCTACGCGCAGGTCTTCGCATGAGCCGCAACGGACCGATCGCGCTGGCCTACCACGCGCTGTTCGTCACCTTCATGCTGGCGCCCATCCTGGTCGTCTGCTTCGTGGCCTTCACGCCCGAGGGCTACCTGTCATTCCCGACTGATCGTTGGTCGCTGCGCTGGTTCTACGCCATCGCTCAGTATCCGGAGTTCATCTCGGCCTTCTGGCGCAGCCTGTGGCTGGGCGCGATCTCTTCGGCGATCGCCGTCGGCATTTCGGTGCCCGCGGCACTGGCCATCGCGCGCTACCGCTTTCGCGGCCGCGACGCGATGACGGCGCTGTTCATGTCGCCGCTGATGATCCCGCATCTGGTGCTCGGCATCGCCTTCCTGCGCTTCTTCACCCAGATCGGGCTGGGTGGCACCTTTGCCGGCCTCGTGCTCTCGCACATCGTGGTCGTGCTGCCCTTCGCGCTCAGGCTGACGCTCGCCTCGGCGGTCGGCCTCGACCGCTCGATCGAGCATGCCGCCGTGTCGCTCGGCGCCAGCGAGAGTGCTGTGCTGAGGCGCATCACCCTGCCGCTTGTGCTGCCGGGGCTGGTGAGCGGCTGGGCACTGGCTTTCATCAATTCGTTCGACGAGGTGACGATGACGGTGTTCATCGCGGCGCCGGGCACGGAGACGCTGCCGGTCCGCATGTTCCTCTACATCCAGGACAATATCGATCCGCTGGTGACCTCGGTGTCGGCCTGCGTGATCGCCATCACCGTCCTGGCGCTGCTGATACTGGATCGGGCTTTTGGACTGGAGCGCCTGCTGATCGGAAGGAGTGCCGGGCATGGCCGCTGAAGCACGGGCCGGGGACGAGTTCGACGTCGCGGTGGTGGGCGGCGGCTTGGTCGGCGTCGCCACCGCCTGGGGCCTGTCGCGGGAGGGCTGCCGGGTCGTCATCCTCGACGAGGGCGACCGCGCGGTGCGGGCGAGCCGCGGGAACTTCGCGCTGGTCTGGGTGCAGAGCAAGGGTCTCGGCCTGGCGCCCTATGCCGGATGGACCATCCGCTCGTCCAATGCCTGGCAAGGTTTCTCGGATCTCCTGAAGCAGGAGACCGGGCTCGACGTCTCGTTTCAGCGGCCTGGCGGCTTCCATCTCTGCCTGTCGGAGAAGGAACTGGAGGCCCGCGCCAACGTGCTGAAGCGCCTGCACAACCAAGCCGGCATCGTCGACTACAAGACCGAGATCCTGACCCACGACCAGGTCAAGGCGATGCTGCCCGATATCGGGCCCGAGGTCGTGGGCGGCAGCTTCTGCGAACTCGACGGCCATGTGAATTCGCTGCGCCTGTTCCGTACCTTGCACGCCGCGCTCAATGCCCGCGGCGTCGTCTACCGGCCGAGCCATCGGGTCGACAACATCGTCCGCGAGGGCGGAGAGTTCCGGCTCACGACGACGCAGGGCGAGGTCCGCGCCGCCAAGGTGGCGCTGGCGGCGGGCAACGCCAACATGCGTCTCGCGCCGATGGTCGGCCTCGACTGCCCGATGAAGCCGGAGCGCGGGCAGATCGTGGTCACCGAGCGGCTGCGGCCCTTCCTCAATCATCCCGTCGTCACCCTGCGGCAGACCGACGAAGGCACGGTGATGATCGGCGATTCCAAGGAGGAGAGCGTCGACCCGAGCGGCCTCACGATCGGCGTCAGCGCCACCGAGGCCGAGCGCGCGGTGCGCCAGTTCCCGCTGCTCGCCAACGTGAACGTGGTGCGCACCTGGAGCGCCATCCGCGTCATGACCCAGGACGGCTTCCCCATCTACGACGAGTCGCAGACCCATCCCGGCGCCTTCACCGTGTGCTGCCATTCCGGTGTCACCCTGGCCGCCAACCATGCGCTCACCATCGCGCCGATGATCGCGCGGGGTGCGCTCGACGCGTCGCTCGTTGCCCCTTTCAGTGCCCGGAGGTTCCATGTTCAAGCGGCTGGCTGAGAAGGGCCCCGCCATCGCGATCACCGTCGACGGCCGCAAGGTGACCGCACGGGCGGGGGATACGGTCGCCGCGGCGCTGCTGGCCGCCGGCATGGACCATTGCCGCACCACGCCGGTCACGGGTGCGCCGCGCGCGCCCTACTGCCTGATGGGCGTCTGCTTCGACTGCCTCGTGACTGTCGATGGCGTCGGCAGCCGCCAGGGCTGCCTCATTCCGGTTCGCGACGGCATGAAGGTCGAGACCCAACTCGGCCGCCGGGAGGCCGGACGATGACGGCCGCGGCGGATCTCACCTCGTCGTACGAACTGGTCGTCATTGGCGGCGGGCCGGCGGGTCTCGCGGCGGCCGCGCTGGCCGCTCGGGCCGGTGTCTCGACGGTGCTGTTCGATGAGAATCCCGGTGTCGGCGGCCAGATCTATCGCGCCATCATCTCGACGCCCGTCTCCGCCCGCGCGATCCTGGGCGAGGATTACTGGGAAGGCGCCGCCCTGGCCGAAGAGGCCAAGGCCAGCGGTGTGCTGATCGTCAATGGGGCCACGGTGTGGAGCCTCGACCGGCAGCGCATCGTCGGCGTCTCGACTGGCGGCAAGGCGCGTATGATCGAGGCCGGCAGGGTCATCATCGCCACCGGCTCGCAGGAGCGGCCGTTTCCGATTCCGGGCTGGACCCTGCCGGGCGTAATGACGGCGGGTGCCGCCCAGACCGCACTGAAGGCGCAGGGTCTTATCGTCGGCGGGCGCACGGTCATGGCGGGCAGCGGGCCGCTGCTCTGGTTGCTGGCGGCGCAGACTCTGCGGGCAGGCGGAAAGATCGATGCGATCCTCGACACCACGCCGCGCCGCAACTGGCTGCAGGCGATGTTCCATCTGCCCGACTTCGCGCTGTCGCCTTACTTCGCCAAGGGACTGGCCCTGTTGCGCGAGGTCCGGGCCAAGGTGCCGGTGCATCGCGTCGATAGGATAGAGGCCGTGGGCACCGACCGGGTCCGCGAGGTCGTCTTCTCGGGTCCCGACGGCACCCGACGCCTGCCGGTCGACCTGCTGCTGCTGCACCAGGGCGTGGTGCCCAACGTCAATCTCGCCAATGCGGCGGGCGTGGCGCATGTCTGGAACGAGCGCCAGCTCTGCTTCGTGCCGCTGCTCGACGCCGATTTCGGCAGCTCGGTGCCAGGCATCGCGGTGGCCGGCGACGGGGCGGGCATCGCGGGCGGCACTGCTGCGGCCGAGCGCGGGCGCATCGCCGCCATCGCGGCGGTCCGCGCGCTCAAGCCCGAAGCCGTCGTGCCTGACACGCAGGCGATCCGCCAGAGGCTGCAGCGCGAGGAGATGGGGCGCGCCTTCCTCGACTGGCTTAACCGGCCGGCCGATGCGTTCCGGATGCCCGAGGGCGAGACGATCGCCTGCCGTTGCGAGGAGGTGACGGCCGAGCAGGTGCGCGAGACGGCCCGGATGGGCTGCGAGGGGCCGAACCAGATGAAGGCCTTCCTGCGCTGCGGCATGGGCCCGTGCCAGGGCAGGCTGTGCGGCCTGACGGTCACCGAGCTGATCGCCGCCGAGCGCAAGACGACACCCGACGAGGTCGGCTACTACCGGCTGCGTCCGCCGGTGAAGCCGATCACCCTGGCCGAACTCGCGTCGCTGCCGATCAGCGAGGCCGAACGCAAGGCCGTGGAGCGCTAGCATGGAGCGCACGGCCGATGTGGTGGTCATCGGCGGCGGCATCCACGGCTGCTCGACGGCGCTTCATCTGGCGCTGCGCGGCCTGAAGCCGATCCTGATCGAGAAGGACTATGCCGGCCGCCATGCCTCGGGCGTGAATGCCGGCGGCGTGCGGCAGCTGGCGCGCGACCTGCAGGAGATCCCGCTCTCGATCTCGTCGATGGACATCTGGGAACGCATCGAGGAGCTGGTCGGTGACGATTGCGGCTTCGAGGCCCACGGCACTGTGCTCGTGGCCGAGAGCGAGGCCGAGCTCGCAGGCTTCCGCGAGCGCGTCGACGACCTCCGCCTGCGCGGCTTCGAGCACGAGGAGCTGATCGACGCCGCCGAGCTGCGCCGTCTCGTACCCGCCGTGTCCGAACACTGTCCCGGCGGCGTGGTCTCGCGCCGCGACGGCGCCGCCGATCCGTTCCGCACGACCCAGGCCTTCCGCCGCCGCGCGGTCGAGCGGGGGGCGGAGGTGATCGAGGGCGTGAGCGTCACCGGCCTGTCTCGCAGCGGCGCCAATTGGCGGGTCGAGACGAGCGCCGGCGTTTTCGAAGCACCGAAGATCGTGAATGCCGCCGGTGCCTGGGCCGACCGGATCGCCGCGATGCTGGGCGAGCCGGTGCCGCTGGCTGTCGTGGCGCCGATGCTGATGGTCACCAGCCGCCTGCCGGCTTTCATCAAGCCGGTTGTCATCCTGCGCGGCCGCAAGCTCTCCTTCAAGCAGCTCGGCAATGGCACCGTGGTGATCGGCGGCGGCCATCTCTCGACGCCCTATCGCGACAGCAACGAGACCGTGCTCGACTGGGAGAAGCTCGCGATCAGTGCCCGCACCGTCTGGGAACTGTTCCCGGCCATGCACGAGGCCACGATCGTGCGCGCCTGGGCGGGCATCGAAGCCTACATGCCGGACGGCATTCCCGTGGTCGGGAAGAGTTCGACCTCCGAGGGCGTGTTCCACCAGTTCGGCTTCTCGACCCACGGCTTCCAACTCGGGCCGGGCACGGGCGCGATGATGGCCGAATTGATCGCGACCGGTTCCACCAACACCCCGATCGACGGGCTGGGTATCGAGCGTTTCACTCAAACTCCTCTCCCCCGATCGGGAGAGGAACAAGAGAGTCAGGCGCTACGCCAATCGTAGCCCAGCCGCGGGAAGTGCACCGCGACCTGACCCACCTCGTCGTTCTCGTGCAGCAGGGCGATCTCGTCGGCGTCGATGAAGTGCACCTCGCCCTCGATCCAGTCCTTGGCATTGTCTGAGGCGCGCACGCGGGCGTGCTGGCCGGGCAGGGGATCGCCCTCCTGCGGCTGCGAGGGGCGCGGCGTCGCTGGCGTGGCGGCGCGTGCTTCCGCCAACGCCTCGTCGGCGTCGATGTTGATCCGGCTCCCGTGGCCGATCGCGGCCATGCGGTCGCGCCAGGCGAGCAGGCGGGGATGGGCGTTCAGCACCTCGCGGCAGTCGATGTGGCGGCCACGGAAGAACCAGACGACGTGATAGGTCGCGAAGTCGGCGATGCAGGGAAGGTCGCCCAAAAGGTAGGGGCGGCTGTCCGCCAGCATGTCGGCGATCCATTTCACCTGCGGCCGTACGAGCTGGAGGTTGCGGAAGGCGGCCTTGCGCACCGCTTCGATGGACGGCATCGGCAGGCCGTGCAGCTTCGCACGGTCGGCATGCAGCCCTTCCGGCATGTAGTCGGCATTGATGCCTGAGACGTAGAGCGCGGTCGGCCGCATGAACTGCTGCTCGGCCCACCAGGCCACGGCGTCGGCCATGCCCGAGGTGTTCGGAGGGTAGAAGGTTGGCTGCGGCACGCGCCGCTCCAGCTGACGCGCGATCAGCTTCGTGTCGCACCAGACGTCGGCGCCATCCTGAAGGACGGGCGTTCGGCGATAGCCGCCGGTCAGCGGCGTCAGTTTGGGCTTGGGCGCGATCGGCGGAATCTCGACCGCGCGCCAGGCCAGCCCCTTGAAGCCCATCATCAGCCGCGCCTTCTCGGCGAAGTTCGAGAAGTCGTACTGGTGAAGGATCAGGGATTTCGATTCTGTGTTCACGCGGCTTTCAGTACGCCGTCGTCGGCCTCGAGAGGAAGAGGATTCCAGTTTCGCGACACGACCCAGTTGGGCCGCGGATTGTCGCCGAGTGCCGGCTTGTTGGCGACGGTATTGCACGAGACGTAGATGTGCCAGCGGTCGTCGGCCGAGAGATTATGGCCCGAGGCGTGCAGCACGTTGCAATGGAACAGAACGCAGGTGCCGGCTTGGCCGGTGACGGCCACCGGCTCGGGCGAGTTCTTCAGGATCTCGATCATGCGCTGCTTGGGCATCGCCCAGAACTTGTAAGACGTCGACTCGTCATAGACGGGCTCGATGCGGCCGAGCTTGTGGCTGCCGGGAATCAGGTAGAGGGCGCCGCCCATCTCGGTCGTGTCGGTCATCATCAGGTTGAAGGTCGCCATGTCGGGCCGCCGGCAGCCGTCGCGCATCCACGAGCCGTAATCCTGATGCCACTGCCAGACCGTGCCCTCGATGGCCGGCTTTGTGTTGATCTTGGTGTGATAGACGTAGACGCCGTCATCCTTCAGCACCTGCTGCACCGGCCGCAGGAGGCGCGGCGTGCGAACCAGCGCATGGAACGGCTTCGAGCGGGTCGCGCCGTCATCCTCGTGGACGCGGAAGATCGTGCGGACGCCGCCGGTGTGTTCGCGGACGACCTCCTCGCTGTCGATGCCGGAGAGCCGGGCGACCTCGCGGCGCAGCACCGCCACTTCGCTGCGGTCGAACAGGTCGGGGAACACGAGGAAACCGTCGCGATCGAATTGCTCGATCTGCTGGTCCGTCAACTCCATGGCGAGTCCTCCTTTGCGTTGTGCCGACGCTAGCGCAGAGGTCCCCAAGGCAGTAGAGCTTTTCTCGCATCGCCTGCCGAGACACACGCCCACTCCTGCGGACCTGACTTGCAGGACGATGCACCAACATTGCTGGCCCGCGGCATCAAAGAGCGGCAAAATCGCGGTCACGCGGGAGTAAGAATCAATGAAAGACGTCGTCAACATCGATGATCTGCGCAAGCTCGCCAAGAAGCGGCTGCCCAAGATCGCCTACGACTTCATCGAGGGCGGCACGGACGACGAGGTCGGGCTCGTCACCAACGAACAGGCCTTTCGCAAGGCGCGCATCGTGCCGCGCTATCTCGTCGACGTCTCGGTGCGCGACCAGTCCACGACCTTATTCGGCCGGACCTATTCCAGCCCCATCGGCATCGCCCCGACCGGCCTCGCGGGCCTGTTCCGGCACGGCGCGGACCTAATGCTGGCCGAGGCGGCCCGCGATGCCAACGTGCCGTTCATCATGTCGGGTTCCAGCACCGGTTCGATCGAGGATCTCGGCAGGCTGGCGCCCGACCATGGCTGGTACCAGCTCTACTCCGCCAAGGACCAGGCCGTCTCGGAGGACATGATCAAGCGCTCGGCCGATGCCGGCCTGCGCACGCTGGTCTTCACCGTCGACGTGCCCGAGGGCTCCAACCGCGAGCGCAACACGCGCAACGGCTGGTCGCGACCGCTCAAGCTCACCTGGAAGACCAAGTTCGAGGCGCTGCTGCATCCGGCCTGGATGATGCAGTGGTTCCGCCACGGCACGCCCTATTTCGACAACTGGGCCAAATATGCTGGTCCCGATGCGACGGCCGACAAGGTGGCCGATATGGTCGCCTATCAGAACCGCGCACCCATGACCTGGAAGCATGTCGAGCGCTTTCGCGAACTGTGGAAGGGCAACTTCGTGCTGAAGGGGATCATGCACCCCGACGATGCGATCCGCGCCCAGTCGATGGGCGTCGACGGTGTCATGGTCTCCAACCATGGCGCCCGCCAGCTCGACCTGGCGCCGTCGCCGCTCGAGGTTCTGCCGGCGATCCGCGACGCGGTCGGCGACAATATGACGGTGATGTTCGATGGTGGCGTACGCCGCGGCCTCGACGCCATTATCGCCCTCTGCATGGGCGCCAAGTTCGTGTTCGTCGGCCGACCCACGCTCTACGGCGTCACGGCCGGCGGCATCCCGGGCGCGGCCAAGGCGCTGGAGATCTTCCGGCGCGAGGTCGACATCAGCATGGCCCAGATCGGCGCCACCAGGATTTCGGATCTCGGCCCGCAGTTCATGATGTGGCAGGACGAGGAGGATCTGCGCCGCAACCGGCGCTGATCGACCTATACTCAGGATCAAGTTGCGCTTCGGCGCGGGGTCGCGCTTTCTCGCCAGACCGGTTTTCGTGCTGGTGAGGGAGTCCCGATGCTATCCGCTTTTGCCTCGTCGTCACCGATCCTGGCCGGCGCCCTCGCCAGCCTGTGCGCGGGCCTTGCGACCGCGATCGGCGCGCTGCCGATCCTCGTCATCCGAAAGCCCTTCGCGCAGACGCAGGACGTCATGCTGGGCTTCGCCGCCGGCGTGATGCTGGCGGCCTCTTTCTTCTCGCTGATCATTCCCGGCATCGACGTGGCGCAGGAGCAAGGGGCGACCAAGCTGGGTGCCGTCCTCCTGGTGATTGCCGGCATCCTGTTCGGCGCCGCCAGCCTCTGGCTGGTTCATCGCTACCTGCCACACGAGCATTTCATCATGGGCCAGCAGGGGCCTGAGGCACCGCGCTTCCGGCGTATCTGGCTGTTCGTCATCGCCATCACCCTGCACAATTTCCCCGAGGGGCTGGCCGTCGCCGTCGCGCTGCTGAGCCTCGACTACAGCAAGGGGCAGGCCTTCCTGGTGGCGCTGCTGACCGGCTTGGTCGAACCGCTCGGCGGCCTGCTGGGGGCCGGCGCCGTCACCGTGGCGCAATCGCTGCTGCCCTGGGGGCTGGCCTATGCCGGCGGCGCGATGATCTTCGTCATCAGCGACGAGATCATCCCCGAAACCCACCGCCGCGGCTTCGAGAACCACTGCACGGTCGGCCTCATGATCGGCCTGGTGGTGATGATGTTTTTGGACGTCATGCTGGGTTGAGGGCAAAGAAAAAGCCTCCTCCGCCGGAGCAGAGGAGGCTTTCCTTTAATCGTTAGCCGTTACTCAGTGCACGACCTCGAAGAGGCCGGCGGCGCCCATGCCGCCGCCGATGCACATGGTCACGACGACGTTCTTGGCCTTGCGGCGGCGGCCCTCGATCAGGGCGTGGCCGGTGCAGCGCGCGCCGGTCATGCCGAACGGATGGCCGATCGAGATCGAGCCGCCATTGACGTTCAGCTTCTCGTTGGGGATGCCGAGCTTGTCGCGGCAGTACAGGACCTGCACCGCGAAGGCCTCGTTCAGCTCCCACAGGTCGATGTCGTCCATCTTGAGGCCGAAACGCTTCAGGAGCTTGGGGATCGCGTAGACCGGGCCGATGCCCATCTCGTCCGGCTCGCAGCCGGCCACGACCAGGCCCTTGTAGATGCCGAGCGGCTTCAGACCGCGCTTGGCGGCTTCGGCATCGCTCATGATGACCGCGGCGGAGGCGCCGTCCGAGAGCTGGCTGGCGTTGCCGGCGGTGATCCACTTGTCGGGACCGGCGACCGGCTGCAGCTTGGCCAGGCCCTCGAGCGTCGTGTCGGGACGGTTGCCCTCGTCCTTGGTGAGCTTGACCGTCTTGCGGGTGGTCTCGTTCGTGTTCTTGTCGGTGACCAGCATCGTGGTCTCCATCGGCACGATCTCGTCGTCGAACCTGCCGGCCTGCTGGCCCGCCGCGGTGCGCAGCTGGCTCTGCAGCGAGTACTCGTCCTGCGCCTCGCGGCTGATGCCGTAGCGCGCGGCGACCGTGTCGGCGGTCGTGATCATGGCGTGGTAGATGCCCGGCACGTGCTCCTGCACCCACGGGTTCACCAGACGGTTCTTGTTGCCGCCCGGCGGGCCCTGGACCAGCGACACCGACTCGAGGCCGCCGGCGATCATCACCGGCACCTTGTCGACCAGCACGCGCTGGGCGGCCATCGAGATGGTCTGCAGGCCCGAGGAGCAGAAGCGGTTGACGGTCACGCCCGAGACGCTGACCGGTGCGCCGGCGCGGATCGCCGAGACGCGGGCGACGTTGGAGCCCGTGGTGCCTTCCGGTGCGGCGCAGCCCAGGATCACGTCCTCGACTTCGCCCAGCTCGACCTTGGCGCGCTCGGCGGCGTGCTTGATCACGTGAGCGCCCAAGTCGGCGCCGTGCGTGTCGTTGAAGATGCCGCGGAATGCCTTGCCGATCGGCGTGCGGGCGGTGGAGACGATTACTGCATCAGCCATTTTTCTTTCCTCCTCGATTGCCGCCCGTGTGGCACGGCACTGACTTCCAAAAGATTGTCATCCCGAGGCCGAAGGCCGAGGGACCTTTACTGTTCCGGAAAGGTCCCTCGCTGCGCTCGGGATGACAGTGTGCGTAAACTCAGACGCTAGAGAACTTCTTGCCTTCCTGCACCAGCTTCTTGAGCAGCGGTGCCGGTTCCCAGAACGGGTCGCCGGAGAGGTCGCGGTACTTCACCAGCGCGTCGTGGATGGTCTTGAGGCCGACGACGTTATCGGCCCACCACATCGGGCCGCCGCGATAGACCGGCCAGCCG
>JAGNNA010000161.1 GCA_017990895.1 Reyranella sp. | reverse complement strand
GTTCTCGTTCTCCAGCCGACGGGCCGCGGTCTGCCAGGCGAGCAGGCGGGCATTCTCCTCGCGTAGCCGGGCATTCTCCTCGCGCAAGGAGGCGAACTCGCGCAGATCGGCGATGGCCCGGTTGGCGTAGGCGACCGGCCGGGCGATCGCCTCCAGAACGGGGCTCACCATGTCGAGCGCCAGGACGCGCGCATGTTCGACCAGGACGGTGTCGGCCTTGCCGACCAGCATGACGCCGAAGGTCACGATCACGAGCATGCCGAGGGCGAAGCGCTGCACCACCGTGCGCACCTGGCTCGCGACTACCTCGAAGTCGTCCCGGATCGCCATGTCCTGCCCATTCTAACCCAAGAGGGCGGCGGCGCGGCCTGTTAGTACATCGACGAAAGGACGCCGCGCAGTCGTACGATGTTCTCGACAGCATGGCCCGTGCCAAGGGCGACGCAAAGCAGCGGATCCTCGGCCACCGAGACCGGCAGGCCGGTCGCCTGGCGCAGCACCGTGTCCATGTTCGCCAGCAGCGCGCCGCCGCCGGTGAGCACGATGCCCTTGTCGACGATGTCGGCCGCGAGTTCCGGCGCGGTGTTCTCCAGCGCGACCTTCACCGCCTCGACGATGGCGCTGACCGGTTCCTGCAGGCTCTCGGCGATCTGTCGCTCGGTGATGACCAGTTCCTTGGGCACGCCGTTCATCAGGTCGCGGCCCTTGATCTCCATCGTGCGGCCCTCGCCGTCGTCCGGCGGGCAGGCGGAGGCAATGGTCTTCTTGATGCGCTCGGCCGAGCTTTCGCCGACCAGCAGGTTATGATTGCGACGGATATAGGCGATGATCGCCTCGTCCATCTTGTCGCCGCCGACGCGCACGGAGCGCGGATAGACGATGCCGCCCAGCGACAGCACGGCCACCTCGGTGGTGCCACCGCCGATGTCGACGACCATCGAGCCCGTCGGCTCGGTCACCGGCAGGCCGGCGCCGATCGCGGCGGCCATCGGCTCCTCGATCAGCCAGACCTTGCGGGCGCCGGCGCTCTCGGCCGATTCCTGGATGGCGCGGCGCTCGACGGCGGTGGAACCGGAGGGCACGCAGACCACGATCTGCGGATGGGCGAAGCTGCGGCGATTGTGCACCTTCGAGATGAAGTGCTTGATCATCGCCTCGGCGACCTCGAAGTCGGCGATGACGCCGTCGCGCAGCGGCCGGATCGCCTGGATGTTGCCGGGCGTACGGCCCAGCATCATCTTGGCCTCCTCGCCGACGGCCAGGACTTGGCGCTTGCCGCTCTGGGTGGTCAGTGCCACGACCGACGGCTCGTTCAGAACGATGCCCCGACCCTTCACGTAGACCAGCGTGTTCGCCGTACCGAGGTCGATGCCCATGTCCGCCGAAAATAGACCGATGACGCGCGACAGCATTGAGTTAAGTCTCTGTAATTACGGCGAAATCTTGAAATATCGGCGCCATTCCGAGGTCCGGCGCCCAAGGTGCGACCGGGTTTAGACCGGCAAGGCAAGGCTCGCAAGGCGATTCAAACGGTCGCATCGATGGTCACCGTTTGTGCTCGTCTGGACTTCGTATGGGATGAAAAATTGCGCGCCGATTGCGCCTCAGGCGTCTTCCAGGCGGCGCTCCTGCCGCTCGAGCCAGGCGACGACATCGGCGCGGCGGCCGGCCTCGATATGGGCCCACTGATGCGACTTCAGTTCGTCGCCGCGCCCCGAGCGCCAGTATTCCTTCACCACGATCATCGTCCAGGGCGCGATACCGGTCTTGCGCCCGGTGGTGACCTCGACCGTGAAGCCGTGGCTGGTGCCGGCGTAGGAGTGCCGCTCGCGCTGCCAGTCGACCCCGTCGATGCCCCACACCGTCCGCGGCACGCGCGTGGTGCCGGGCTCCAGCAGACGATCGACGATGCGAAAGAACGCCGCGTCGCCGATCTTGCGCACTAAGCAGCCACCAGCAAATGACAATCCTCGCCCTGAGGAGCGCCCTGCAGGGGCGCGTCTCGAAGGGTGCGCCACACGCACATCGTTGTTGAAATCACCCTTCGAGACGGCGCTGCGCGCCTCCTCAGGGTGAGGTCCATGCCGATCTTGCGCACCTCAGAGGCCCATCATCTTGGCGATGGTGTTGCGCTGGATGTCGTTGGTACCGCCGCCGATCGAGCCGACCCGCACATCGCGGAACAGGCGCTGGATGTCGTGCGCCATCGTGTAGCCGGCGCCGCCCATGATCTCCATGGCGAGATGGGCGCACTTGAACTCGCTGTCGGTGCCCTGGATCTTGGCGATCGCCGTCTCCTCGACGGGATCGAGGCCGGCATCGAGCATGTCGGCGAGGCGATAGGTCAAAGCCTGGGTCGTGCGCAGCGCGATGCGCATGTCGGCGAACTTGTGCTGGATCGCCTGAAATTTCGAGATCGGCTGGCCGAACTGCACCCGCTCCTGGGCGAAGCGTTTGGCGTACTCGATGGCGAAATGCATGTTGCCGCAGGCCTGCGCGGCGAGACACAGGCGCTCGAGGTTCAACCCTTTCATCAGGCCGGACCAGCCGCGATTCTCCTCGCCGATCACATGGTCGGCCGGCACGAATACGCCGTCGAAGAAGATCTCGTTGGCGTGCGTGGTGCGACGGCCGAGAGTCGGCAGCGGCTGCATGGTGAGGCCGGCGGCACGCGCATCGACCCAGAAGAGCGTCACGCCCTTGTGCCGCGCCTCGCTGTCGGTCTTGGCCACCACCATCAGATAGTCGGCGACGTGAGCAGCGCTGATGTAGAGCTTCTGGCCGGTGAGGCGATAGCCGTTGCCGTCGCGCACCGCGCGCGTCTTGATGCCCGACGCATCCGATCCCGTATCGGGCTCCGACAGCGCGAAGGCCGACTTGAGCTTGCCGGCGCAGATCTCCGGCAGGTAGCGCCGCCTGAGATGCTCGCCCGCCGTGAGCTGCAGATGCATGCCGCCATAGACGACGGTGGGCAGGTAGAGCGACGAGGCGCCGCTGTAATGACGCGCCAGCGCCTCGACCAGCACCACGAGGTCCTTGCGGCTGCCGCCCATGCCGCCATAGGCGGGATCGTAGGGCAGCGCCATGTAGCCCGCTTGTGCCAGCGCATCGAACGCCGCGTGCGGGAACGCCGACTCCTCGTCGAGCCGCCGGATCTCCTCCGGCGGCAGCACGCGGGCCAACAGCTCGGCGACGTTGCGCCGGATCAGGACCTGTTCTTCGGTCAGGCCGAATTCGTCGAGAGTGCTCACTTGGGTTTCGTGTCCTGGCGGTAGAGATAGTAGGCCCAGCCACCGACGCCGAAGAGCGCCACGAAGACGAGTATTTCGTACAGGGACATGGTCAGTCGAACACCACGACGCCGCGCGCGACTTCGCCCGCCATCATGCGCTTGAAGCCTTCGTTGATCTCCTCGAGCCTGTAGGTGCGGCTGATCAGGCCGTCGATGTTGAGCCGCTTGTTCATGTAGTGGTCGACCAGCACCGGGAAATCGAGGTCGGGGCGCACCGAACCGTAGAAGGTGCCGCTCATCGTCTTCTCGGCGAACACCATCGCCATCGGCGAGTACTGGGCCTTCACCGTGGCCGCCGAGATGCCGACCGCGACGGCGTGGCCGCCCGGTGCCAGCGCATCGAAGGCCAGCGCCTGCGTGGCGCCGACCGATACGGCGTCGAACGAATAGTCCACGCCGAGCCCGCCGGTGATCTCCTTCACCTTCTTGACCGGATCGTTGTCAGTCGCGGTGTTGACGGTATGCGTCGCGCCGAAGGTCCTGGCCATCTCCAGCTTGTTGTCGAGGATGTCGGCCGCGATGATCTTGGAGGCGCCCGAGAGCATGGCGCCCTGCACGGCGTTGAGGCCTACGCCGCCGCAACCGATCACCAGCACGGTTGAGCCGGCCTCGATCTTGGCGTGGCGCGTCACCGCGCCGACGCCGGTCGCCACGCAGCAGCCGACCAGGGCCGCCTGCGGCCACGGCATGTCCTTGCGGATCGGAATCACCATCTCCTCCGGCACGACGACTTCTTCCGCGAAGGTGCCGATGCGGGCCATCTGGTTGATGCCCTGCCCTTGGTACTTCAGTCGCAAGGTGCCGTCATACTGCGAGCCCGGCGGCACCGAGGCGCGGCCGATGCAGAGCACGGTGCGGCCCTGGGTGCAGTAGCGGCAGCGGCCGCAATGCGGGCGGAACGAGAAGATCACATGGTCGCCCGGCTTCACCGTGGTGACGCCCGGCCCGCATTCGAGGATTTCGCCCGCCGCCTCGTGGCCCGGCACGATCGGCATCGGGGACTGCCAGTCGCCGTTCATGACGTGCCAGTCGCTCTGGCAGACGCCCGATGCCTTCATCTTAACGCGCACTTCCATCGCCTTGGGCGGGTCGAGCTCGCATTCGACGACCTGCAACGGCTCGTTGGGCTTGAACAGAACGGCAGCCTTCATGATTTTCCTCCCGAATTCTGGCGGGCACTATACCATCGGCCCATGAGCAAAACCCTCCTGATCACCGGCGGCGCCTCGGGCATCGGCGCCGAGACCGCCCGCGAGGCCGCGACGCACGGCTACGGCATCGCCATCAACTACCGGACCCGCGACACGCAGGCCAGGAAGGTCGTGGCCGACATCGAGGCCAGGGGCGGCAGGGCCATCGCCCTGCCCGGCGACATGGCGCGCGAGGCCGACATCGTGCGGCTGTTCGCCGAAACCGAGAGGGCGCTGGGCCCCATCACCCATCTGGTGAACAGCGCCGGCACTAACGGCAAGCGCGGCCGCGTGGATGAATACGACGCGGCGGTGCTGGCCAATCTCTTTGCCACCAATGTCACCGGCCTGATGTTGTGCTGCCGCGAGGCGGCCCGGCGCATGTCGAGCAGGCATGGCGGCAAGGGTGGTTCGATCGTCAACGTCTCGTCGATGGCGGCGACGCTCGGCGGTCGACTGGGCTCCTCGGCCTATGCCGCCAGCAAGGGCGCGGTCGACGCCTTCACCAAGGGCTTCGCCCGCGAGGTCGCGGCCGAGGGCATCCGCGTGAACTCACTGCGCCCCGGCATGGTGCTGACGGAGATGACCGAGGGCCGACTGAAGGACGCCGCGTTCCGCGCCGGCATTGAAGCCTCGATCCCGATGGGCCGCGTGGGCACGTCTGCCGAGATCGCGCGGGCGGTGCTGTGGCTCCTGTCTGACGAGTCGTCGTTCATCACCGGTGCGATGCTCGATGCGTCGGGCGGCGGGTATATTATCTGAGGCGCGCAACTCGTTGTGCGCCGGCAGAGTGCAGAATGGACAAGAAAAAGGCGCCGGGTTTCGGCGCCTTGATCTTTTCTGAACCGTGCGGGCTCTCGCGCTTGGTTACAAGCGCTGCCGCCCGCCGGCGTCCAAGGCGCGCTAGTTGCGCGCCTTGTCCACCAACGCCTTTTCCTTGATCCACGGCATCATGGCGCGGAGCTTCTCGCCGATCTCTTCGATCGGGTGCTCCGACATGCGCTTGCGCGTGGCCTTGAACGAAGCCTGGTTGACCTTGTTCTCCAGCATCCAGTCGCGTGCGAAGCGGCCCGACTGGATGTCCTCCAGCACGCGCTTCATCTCGGCCTTGGTCTCGGCGGTCACGATGCGCGGGCCGGTGCGGTACTCGCCGTACTCGGCGGTGTTGGAGATCGAGTAGTTCATGTTGGCGATGCCGCCCTCGAAGATGAGGTCGACGATCAGCTTCACCTCGTGCAGGCACTCGAAGTACGCCATCTCCGGCGCGTAGCCCGCCTCGACCAGCGTCTCGTAGCCGGCCTTGATCAGCTCGACGAGGCCGCCGCACAGGACGACCTGCTCGCCGAACAGATCGGTCTCGCACTCTTCCTTGAACGAGGTCTCGATGGTGCCGGCGCGACCGCCGCCCACCGCCGACGAGTAGCTCAGCGCGATCTCGAGCGCGTTGCCCGAGGAGTTCTGCGCCACCGCCACGAGGCAGGGCACGCCGCCGCCGCGCACATACTCGGAGCGCACAGTGTGGCCCGGGCCCTTCGGCGCGATCATGAACACGTCGAGGTCGGCGCGCGGCGTCAGCAGGTTGAAGTGGACGTTGAGGCCGTGCGCGAAAGCCAGCGCCGCACCCTGCTTCATGTTGCCGGCGAGGTCGGCGTTGTAGATGTCCGACTGCAGCTCGTCCGGGGTCAGCATCATCACGATGTCGGCCCACTTGGCACCGTCGGCCGGGCTCATCACCGTGAAGCCGGCGCCCTCGGCCTTCTTGATCGTGGCCGAGCCGGGCTTCAGCGCAATGCGCACGTCCTTGACGCCCGAATCACGGAGGTTCATGGCGTGGGCATGACCCTGGCTGCCGTAGCCGACGACCAGGACCTTCTTGCCCTTGATCAGGTTCACGTCGGCATCACGATCGTAGTAGACACGCATAGGGGCCAATCCTCCTGGCAGCTGCTTCTTGCAAAGAACGGGGGTTAGTAGACAACCCGGCTCGCAAAAACCAGCCTCGAATCTCGCCTTATCGCATGTCCCCCTTGCGCTTCTACATATGGTATGCCTCACGGAGGGCAACCCAAGCCCCGTAGATTCCCAAGGAAAGCCCCTTATGTCCCTTCGCTTCGCCTTCGTCGCCGCGTCCCTCCTTGCGCCCTTGGGACTCGCGCTGGTCGCCTGCGGCCAGCCCTCCGACGCCCCGACGAACCCGGCCACCCCGATGCCCGGCATCGACTACGCGGTCGAGAATTCGACGGTGCATGGCGCGGCCCGGGCGATGGGCAACCACACCTGGCTGTGGACCCGCGGCCCGGGCCCGGCCCAGATCCACTATTCGACGGCGGACGGCCGCGACCTGGTCTGGATGGTCGGCCAGCGGCGCATCTTCCAGGGCCAGTGGACGGTCGAAAACACCAGCGATTCCAGCGGCCAGCAGATCACCCAGATCTGCCTGCGCTATCCCGGGGTCAATTTCGGCGGGCTGAGCGCCACCCCGACCTGCCGCCCGGCCGGCACCTTCCTCGGCGAGATGCAGCAGCGCGAAGGCGGCGACCCGCTGCAGATGAACGGACGGACCCAGGCGCTGTTCGTGATCGCCAAGACGCCGGCCAACCTGGCCGAAGTTGAGGGCCGCGTCGCCTCGATCAAGGGCCTGTCGAACTACTGACGAGATGGTTCAACGGAGCGCGCCACTCCAGTGGCGCGCTCCGTTGAAAGAACGTGCGCCTACAGCGCCTCGCCGCCGCGCGACATGGCGACGATGCCGGTGCGGACGACGTCGACCAGCCCGAGGCTCTCCATCAGGCCGATGAAGGTCTGCACCTTGTCGGTGTTGCCGGTGACCTCGAAGACGAAGGAATCGGACTTGGCGTCGATCACCTTGGCGCGGAACACGTCGGCAAGGCGCAGTGCCTCGACACGCTTTTCGCCGACGCCCTTCACCTTCACCAGAGCCAGCTCGCGCTCGATGTGCGGCCCTTCGACCGTGAGATCGCGCACGCGATAGACGGGCACCAGGCGATCGAGCTGCGCCTTAATCTGCTCGATGATCATCGGCGTGCCCTTGGTCACGATGGTGATGCGCGACTGGCTTTCCTTCGCGTTGGTCTCCGCGACGGTCAGGCTCTCGATGTTGTAGCCCCGGCCGGAGAACAGGCCGACCACGCGCGCGAGGATACCCGGCTCGTTGGCGACCAGGACGGAGATGGTGTGGGCGACCACGGGAATGTCCTTCGTCATACCAGGGCCAAGCCTTCGTCCGACAACTTGCCGACCTTGTCGTCCGGCCCCAACAGCATCTCGTTGTGCGCCGCGCCCGAAGGGATCATCGGGAAGCAGTTCTCCTTCTCGTCGACGATGACGTCGACGATGACGGGATGCTTCAGCTCGATCATTTCCCTGATCGTGTCGTCGAGCTTGGCCGGGTCCTCGCAGCGCAGGCCCTTGGCGCCGAACGCATCGGCGACCTTCACGAAATCGGGCAGCGACTCCGAATAGCTCTCGGAGTATCGGCCGCCGTGCAGCAGCTCCTGCCACTGGCGGACCATGCCCATGTAGTGGTTGTTCAGCACGAAGATCTTCACCGGCAGGCGATACTGCGCCGCCGTCGAGAGCTCCTGGATGTTCATCAGGATCGAGGCCTCGCCGGCCACGTCGATGACCAGGGCTTCGGGATGGGCGATCTGCACGCCCAACGCCGCCGGGAAGCCGTAGCCCATGGTGCCGAGACCGCCCGAGGTCATCCAGCGGTTGGGCTGCTCGAACTTCAGGAACTGCGCCGCCCACATCTGGTGCTGGCCCACTTCGGTGGTGATGTAGTGGTCCCTGTCCTTGATGTGATGGTAGAGCCGCTCGAGTGCATATTGCGGCTTTATCACCTGCTTGCTCCGCTTGTAGGCGAGGCAGTTACGGCCGCGCCATCCCTCGATCTCGGCCCACCACGCCTTCAGCGCCTTCTGGTCGACCTTCGGCTGCTTCGCCTTCCAGGCCTTCAGCAGCTCTTCCAGCACGACGCTGGCATCGCCCACGATGGCGAGGTCGACATGGACGTTCTTGTTGATCGACGACGGGTCGATGTCGACGTGGATCTTCTTCGAACCCGGCGAGAACTTCGTCAGGTTGCCGGTGATGCGGTCGTCGAAGCGCGCGCCGATGTTGATCATCACGTCGCAGCCGTGCATCGCCAGGTTGGCTTCGTAGGTGCCGTGCATGCCCAGCATGCCGAGGAACTGCTTGTCCGACGCGGGAAACGCGCCGAGGCCCATCAGCGTGTTGGTGACCGGAAAACCCGTGAGGTGCGCGAACTGCGTCAGCAGCTTCGACGCCTTCGGGCCGGAGTTGATGATGCCGCCGCCGGCGTAGAACACCGGGCGCCTGGCATTGGCGATCATCTCGATCGCCTGCTCGATCTTCTTCGGATCAGGCTGGGTCTGCGGCCGATAGCTCTTGTGCGTCAGCGCGACCTTGGGCGGCGGCACATACTCGTGCTTGTTCATCAGCACGTCCTTGGGCAGGTCGATGACGACCGGACCGGGACGACCGGAACGCGCCACGTAGAAGGCCTCGTGGACCGTGCGCGCGAGGTCGCCCACCGCCTTCACGAGATAATTGTGCTTGGTGCAGGGGCGCGTGATGCCCGTGGTGTCGGCTTCCTGGAAAGCGTCGTTGCCGATCAGGTGCGTCGCCACCTGGCCGGTCAGGCAGACGATCGGGATCGAATCCATCAGCGCATCGGTGAGGCCGGTCACGGCGTTGGTCGCGCCGGGCCCCGAGGTCACCAGCACCACGCCAACCTTGCCGGTCGAGCGCGCATAGCCCTCGGCAGCGTGCACGGCCGCCTGCTCGTGGCGCACCAGGATGTGGCGCAGCCGGTTCTGCTTGAAGAGCGAATCGTAGATCGGAAGGACGGCGCCGCCGGGATAGCCGAAGACGACCTCGACTTCCTCGTCGATCAGGGCTTTCACCAACAGATCGGCGCCGGTCGTGGCGGACTCCTCGGGCTTCAACACAGCGATCTCCTTCATGACAAATGTGCCGCAAAACGGGGGTTTTGCGGCGCGGCGGAACATAGTGGGCGGGTTTGGAGCGGTCAATCGAAAAGATCGAAACGCAAAGTTTTAACCATCCAGATTATCCAAATATTTCTCAATCTCGCCTAGAGCTTGTTCAGACCTGGGGTCCAACACCAGATCTGGTGTCATCTGGTGCCGAAACCACGTCATCTGGCGCTTGGCGTATTGCCTCGTATGGTCGATCGCGACGCGTCGGACATCCTCGGGTGCCATTTCCCCCCGGAAATGCCGGAAGAATTCCGGGGCGCCGTGGGCCTTGAGGCCCGGCCAGGCGGGATCGGGGTGCCGGTCGAAGACGGCCCGGACCTCGGCCTCCACGCCTTGGGCCAGCATGACGTCGAAGCGCCGTTCGATGCGTTCGCGGAGCCAGGCGCGGTCGGGCGACAGCAGCACCGTGGCGAACCACCAGGGTGCCGCCGCGGCCTCGCCCGCCTGCCACTCGCTCAGCGGCCGCCCGGTCGCCTGGAACACTTCCCAGGCCCGGACGTGGCGCTGCCGGTCGCCAGGTTTCAGCCGCTCGACGATGGCAGGATCATGCCGTGCCAGCCGGGCTCGAAAAGTGTCGGGGCCCAACGCCGCCCAATCCGCATTGGCCTGCTCGCGCAATTCCGGCGGCGCATCGGGAATGGGCGAAATGCCGAGCATCAGTGTGCGAATGTAGAGGCCCGAGCCGCCGCACAGGATGGGCACGCGGCCCGCGTCCAAGGCACGCTCGATCTCGGCCGAGGCCAGCGTGCGCCAGCGGGCGGCCGACACGGTCTCGCTGAGCGGCAGAACGCCGTAGAGCGTGTGCGGCGCCCTCACCCGCTCCTCGGCGCTGGGCTGCGCCGTCAGGATCGGGAAGGCATCGTAGGTCTGCATCGCATCGGCGTTGATCACCGTGCCGCCGCGCCGTTCGGCGAGCGCGAGCGCCAGCGCCGACTTGCCGCTGGCGGTCGGTCCGGTGACGACGATGACGCGATCCTGAGTGTGCCTAGTCATGAGCCAGCGCACTGTTTGCAAATCTGCGACCCCGCCGCTAGAGCCGGGGCGTGAAAAACGTCCTCGTCCTGATCTCCGATCCCGCCCGCCCCGCCGTGACCGACGCGGCCCTTGGCTCCGCCGCCGACATCCTGAAGGGGGCCGGCTCGACCGTGGGCGCTCCCGCGTGGCTGGCCCCCGGCATCGCCTGCGACCTGCCGTTCGAGGGACCGGCCGCTCCCGTGACCCTGAGCGGGGTCGACGCCGTCGTTCTGCCGGCTGAGGGGCGCCGAAAGAAGCTGCTCGTCGCGGACATGGAATCGACCATGATCCACAACGAGATGCTCGGCGAACTGGCCGACTTCCTGGGCCTGCGCGAGAAGATCGCCGGCATCACCGCCCGCGCCATGAACGGCGAGATCGATTTCGCCGGCGCGCTCGAGGAGCGGGTCGGGCTACTGAAGGGCC
>JAGNNA010000524.1 GCA_017990895.1 Reyranella sp. | reverse complement strand
CCAGCTCTTCCATGGAGATCAACTTCCAGAATGAGTGGATCGTAGCCTGGCTGGACGGCGAGCCGGTCGCCATGTCGCCCGACCTGATCTGCGTGCTGGATTCGGTGTCGGGTGAGGCTGTCGGCACCGAAACCATCCGCTACGGCCAGCGCGTGACTGTGATCGCGCTGCCGCCGCCCCCCGTGTTCCTCAGCCCCAAGGGCCTGCAGCACGTGGGGCCGCGAGCCTTCGGTTACGACATCGAGTTCAAGAGCGTCTTCGCTTGAGCCGGCGCGAAATCACCGAGGACGACATCGAATCGCTCGCCGTCGGCGCCTGGGTGCTGGGCACGGGCGGCGGCGGCAATCCATACCTGTCGCTGCTCAACATGCGGGCGCTCTACCGCGAGGGGAAGCGCGTGCAGCTGATCGACGCCGAGGACCTGGCGGACGATGCCTATGTCGCCGTGATCGCCGGCATGGGCGCGCCGCTCGTCGGCATCGAGCGTCTCACCGATCATCGCGTGTTCACCCGCGCGGCGGTGCTGATGGAAGAGCATACCAGGCGCAGGTTCGATGCCGTCATGGGCATGGAGATTGGCGGTGGCAACGGTGTGCGGCCGCTGATGGTCGCAGCCAATCTCGGCATCCCGGTCGTCGATTCGGACACGATGGGCCGCGCCTATCCCGAGGCGCAGATGACCTCGGTGGCGGTGGGTGATCTCAAGCCATGCCCGATGACGGTGGTCGATGTTCGCGGGCTGGAGGCGGTCGTCGAGACCGTGCCGACCTGGAAATGGGCCGAGCGGGTCGGCCGCAAGATCGTGGTCGAGTACGGCTCGACCGCCTCGACCTGTCAGCCGCCGCGGACCGGCGCCGAGGTCAAGAAGTGGGGCATTCACGGCACCACGACCAAGGCGATCGCCATCGGCCGCGCCGTGCGCGAGGCGCAGCGGACGCATGACGATCCGGTGGCGGCCATCCTCTCGGTCGAACCGGGCCGGCTTCTCTACAAGGGCAAGATCGTCGACGTCGAACGGCGCACGACGGAAGGCTTCCTGCGCGGCGTCGCCCGTCTCGACGGCATGGACGAGTGGCGAGGGGTGGCCCTCCACATCAATTTCCAGAACGAGTGGATCATCGCGCATCGCGACGGGGACCCCATCGCCATGACGCCGGATCTCATCTGCGTCCTCGACTCGGTTTCGGGCGAGGCAGTCGGCACGGAAACGGTTCGCTACGGGCAGCGGGTCACCGTGATCGCCTTGCCGGGTCCCGACATCTTTCTCACCCCCGAAGGCCTGGCACATGTCGGTCCGCGGGCTTTTGGCTATGATCTCGACTTCAGGAGCGTGTTCGCGTCATGAGACGAATCGGAATCGATGTCGGCGGTACCAACACCGACGCCGTCCTGATCGAGGAGGGCAAGGTCGTCGGCGCGGTGAAGGCGCCGACCAGTCAGGACGTGACGACCGGCATCCTCGACTCGCTGAAGAAGCTCGGCGCGACCGGGGTGCTGAAAGGCCCCGACGGGAAGTCGAAGAAGGTCGATGGCGTGATGATCGGGACCACGCACTTCATCAACGCCGTGGTCCAGCGCCGGCATCTGACGAAGGTCGCTGCACTGCGCCTCGGCCTGCCGTCGGGCGCATCGCTGCCGCCGTTCTGCGATTGGCCGGAGGATCTCGCCGCGCTGGTGCGGGGCGGGATCTGGATGGTCGAGGGCGGCCACGAGTATGACGGTCGTCCATTCATGCCGCTCGACGAAGCCGCCGTCCTGAAGGCGGCGCAGGAGATGAAGGCGGCGGGCCTCCGCTCTGTCGGTATTTCCTCTGTATTCTCGCCGCTCGACCCAAGCCACGAGAAGCGCGCGGCCGAACTGGTGGCCTCCGTGATTCCGGATGCGGCTATCACCTGCTCGTCCGACCTGGGCCGCATTGGTCTGCTCGAGCGCGAGAATGCCGGCTTGCTGAATGCGGCCCTGGACGACCTGTCGCGTGACACGATCGCTGCTTTCGAGAAGGCGATCCACGATTCCGGCATCGCCGCGCCGCTCTTCATCACCCAGAACGACGGCACCGTGGCCGAAGCGAGCCAGGCGCGGCGCCTGCCGGTCTACAGCTTCGCCTCCGGCGCCACGAACTCGATGCGCGGCGCGGCCTATCTCTCCGGCCTCAGCGACGCGATGGTGATCGATGTCGGCGGCACCACGACCGACGTGGGTCAGCTCAAGCTCGGCTTCCCGCGCGAGGCCAATTCGGTGGTCAAGGTCGGCGGCGTTCGCACGCTCTTCCGCATGCCCGACCTGTTGTCGATTGGCCTGGGCGGCGGCAGCCATGTGGTGCTCGATCCGCTCTCGATCGGCCCGGTCTCGGTGGGCTATCGCCTGCTGACCGACGGCATTGCCTTCGGCGGTGCGCAGCTCACCACCACGGACGTGGCGGTTGCCGCGGGCATTCTCGATCTCGGCGACAAGGCGAAGGTCGCGCATCTCGATGCGGCGACCTGTGCGAAGGTGTTCTCCGAAGCGGCGCGGCTCGCTGAGGAGGCGGTCGACCGCATGAAGACCGAGGCCGGCGACGTGCCATTGATCGCCGTCGGCGGCGGCGCCTTCCTCATCCCCGAGAAGATGGCGGGCGTCTCGCAGGTGATCCACGTCGAGCATGGCGATTGCGCCAATGCCGTCGGCGCCGCCATCGCCCAGGTTTCGGGCGAGTGCGACCAGATCTTCAAGGATATGAGCCGGGTCGAGGCGCTGGCCGCGGCGCAGGAGATCGCCAACGACCGCGCCGTCGCGGCCGGCGCCGATCGCGCGACCCTGCATACGATCGAGAGCGAGGACATGCCGCTCGCCTACTTGCCCGGCAACTCGGTCCGCGTGCGCGTCCGGGTCGTCGGCGACGTCGCGGCCCGCGCGTGATCGTGACGCCATGATGAACGCCGCCCGCCCGTCACCGATCGCCTGGCTGATCGCGCCGGCCGGGCTGCTGTTCGTCC
>JAGNNA010000523.1 GCA_017990895.1 Reyranella sp. | reverse complement strand
CGCTCTACCGCTACACCCTCAGCACAAACACGTGGGCGACTCTCGCCCCCGGCGCGGCGCGGGCGGCGGCGCCGGGCCTGGCCGCGTCCCTGTCGATGATCGAAAGCCAGAACCATGCCGACTGGACGAACGAGAGTGCCATCATTAACGGGCGGAGGCTCTACTCGTTCCGGGGGGGCGCTGGGGCGGTGCTGGACTACTACGACATCGCCGCGAATACGTGGGTGTCGGGCGTGGTCTACGGAGGCTCGCAGGAAACGTTCACGACCGGCACGCAGTTTGCGGACTTGGGCGGATACCTCTACATCATGAAGGAGGCGACGGGGCGTTGCTTTCGCTACTCGCCGTCCGACAACGAGCTCATCCCGTGGTCAACGTTGCTCTACACCCAGGGCGCGGCGCTGCTCGGCAACCGCATGTTCGGGCTGTCCTACACCGACACGGCGACCCTGCGATGGGTCTACGTGATGCGTCACGCAGGAACAGAACTGTTTCGCTGCATGGTGATCTAAAGTGCTTGGGTTCGAGGCGCTATCCGCGCTCCCGCTCAGCGTGCTGCCGGCCATTGTGGTGGCGGTGGAAGACGCGGGCGGGAGCGGCCCGCTCTGCTGGATGCCCGAGCCGCCAGCCTGGCGCATGCCCGACGAAGAGATCATCTTCCTGCGTCGGAAGACATCCAGCAGAGCGGGCGTATAATCCGCCACAGACAAATATCCCGGAAGGTCTTTTGGCCCCGGCCATCTGCATAGCGCAGGTGGCCGGGGCTTTTTGTTGTGAGGTGACTCGTGAGCGATAAGCGCGAGACGCGAGACGTCGAGATTGAGAACGTGGAGATCCGCGAAGGCGGGGCGACGATGATCGCCGGACATGCTGCGGTATTCGACAAACTCAGCGAAGACCTCGGCGGGTTCCGCGAGAAGATCGCGCCGGGCGCTTTCCAGCGCTCGATTGACAAGGCCCCGAAGCGCGACATCTATGCGCTCTGGCAGCACCAGTCGGATAAGCCGCTCGGGCGCGCCGGCAACGGGACGCTGCGCCTCATCGAAGACAAGCGCGGCTTGGCAGTCGAGATCGACCCGCCGGCCACGAGCTGGGGCGCCGACGCGCTGGCCAGCGTGAAGCGCGGCGACACCAGGCACTTCTCCTTCGGGTTCGAGGTCCTCAAGGACGCATGGGACTTCACCGACCCGAAGAACGTGATCCGCACACTCCAAGACGTGCGGCTGATTGAGGTATCCCCGGTGACGTTCCCGGCGTATCCGCAGACCTCTGCGGAGGCGCGGGCAACTGTCGCCGAGATCAACAAGCGCAACGGCGAGAGCGTGGACGCTCTCAGCCGGGCGAGGGACTCCGCGCAGGCGCGCGCGAGTCTCGAGGCCAGGGTGCGCGTCGCTGAGATTGAACTTTCCTAGGAGGACACAGCCATGACGGCACAAGAACTAATGCAGAAGCGCGCGGCCCTGATCGCTGCGGCCAAGGCCATCGCCGCCCTGCCCGAACTGAACGATGAGAAGCGCGCCGAATTCGACGCCAAGATGAAAGAGGCCGACGTGCTCAAGGGCGACATTGCCCGGGCGACGGCCGTTGAGACCGAGGACGCCGCGCTGGACGAGAGCGCCGGCACACGGGCGGCCAAGGCGTACGCGCCGACGGCGCCCGCCCTGAACCTGAAGACCAAGCGCGGCGACACCGAGAGCCGGGCCTTCCTGCACTACCTGCGCACGGGCGATCGCTCGCGAGAGCTTGGAGCCGAGCAGCGCGCCTCGAACGACACCGACATGAACATCGGCACGGCCGCCGATGGTGGCGTGCTGGTTCCGACCGGCCTCTACCAGGGCATCGTCGCCAAGCGCAGCGAGACGGAAATCGGCCCGAAGGTCGGCGTGCTGGACATCCCCGGCAAGGGCACCACGGTTGACGTTCCGGTGGACAACGGCACGACCAACGAATTCGTGTCGACTGGCGAAGGCGTGGCCTTCGACCGCGACGCGCCGGCCCTGGGGAAGAAGTCGCTCACGCTGGTGAAATACACCAAGAAGCTCCAGATCAGCCACGAGCTGCTCGAGGACGAGGACGCGAAGGTCGAGAACTGGCTGGCGGGCTACGTTGGCCGGGCCCTGGCCAAGACCCACAACTCGCTCTTGGTCGCCGAGGCGCTCGCCTCGGGCACCACGTTCGCGCTGGGCGCGGCCGCGGCCGCGACGGCGACGGACATCCCGGGGCTGATCTACGCCCTGCCGGACGGCTACCAGGACAACGCGGCCTTTGTGACGCGCCGAGCCACCGAGGGCGCCTACCGCGCGCTGACCGGCAACAACTTCCAGTTCACGGCGACGCCGACTGGCCCGATCAACACGATGTTCGGGTACCCGATCTACAACAGCTCCTACCCGGCCGCGATCGGCACGACCAACAAGTCGATCTACTTCGGGAACTGGAGCCTCATGCTCAAGCGCGAAGCGCCTGGCCTGACGGTTCTGCGCGACATGTACTCGAGCGCTGGCACGGGCCAGATCAACCTGTGGTATTACGTCCGGACCGTCTACAAGCTGAGCGTGGCCGAGGCGATCCGCTACGGGACGCATCCGTAACATGAAGATCCGCATGCTGGTGTCCCTGCTTGAAGTGCCGGCATGGACGCTGCGCGAGGAAGGGCAGGTCTACGACCTGCCCGCTCCGGCGGCGGCCGCCTACATTGCCGGCGGGCAGGCTGTGCGAGTGGTCGGCGAGATCGAAGTGGCGGACGTTCCCGCGCCTGTCGAGACGGCTGCTCTGCCTGCTCAACGCGGCGCGAGGGCGCGCCGAGGCTAACCCATGCTCCAGGTCAAAGTCGTTACGGCGCCAGCGATCGAGCCGATCACGCTGACCGAGGCCAAGCTCCACTGCAAGGTGGATCTATCCACGGACGATGACCTGATCACAGCCCTGATCGTGGCCGCGCGCGAAGAGATCGAGCGGCGCACATGGCGGGCGCTGATC
>JAGNNA010000522.1 GCA_017990895.1 Reyranella sp. | reverse complement strand
GTTCACCGGCGACTGCCTGCTGATCCGCGGCTCCGGCCGCACCGACTTCCAGCAGGGCGATCCGCGCGCCCTCTATCGGTCGGTCCGTTCGCGCATCTTCGCCCTGCCGGAGAGCTGCCTTCTCTATCCCGCGCACGACTATCGCGGCCTCACGGTGAGCAGTGTCGCCGAGGAGAAGCAGTTCAATCCCCGCCTCGGCGGCGAGGTCGGGGAGAACGACTATGTCGGCTACATGAAGAATCTCGATCTGCCGCATCCGAAGAAGATCGACGAGGCGGTGCCGGCGAACCTGCGCTGCGGCCAGCCCGGCAACGAGACGCCGCCGCCGGCCGAGCCGGGCTGGGCGCCGTTGCGCTTCACCTTTGGCGGGGTGTGGGAAGTCGAGCCGCACTGGCTCGAGGAGAATCTGGCGAAGGTCACCATCGTCGACGTGCGCGAGCCGGTGGAGTTCTCGGGCCCGCTCGGTCACATCCGGGGCGCGACGCTCGTGCCGCTTGGAGAACTGGCGGCGCGTGCGAAGGAACTGCCCAAGGACAAGCCGGTCGTCGCCGTCTGTCGCGCCGGCAGCCGCTCCGCCCATGCGACCGCGATCCTGCAGAAGGCGGGGATCGCCGACGTCGCCAACCTTCCCGGCGGCATGCTGCGCTGGCGCGCCGAAGGCCGGGCGGTGGATGGCGGTTCGGCTTAGCAACTTTTCTTGTTGAGGCGGCGTTCCTCTCGTGGTTGGAGAGGGATGTCATGAACGAAGAAGTCGCGTGGGATAGCGAACGGCGGCTTTGGACCGGCGGGGCCGCGCGCTATCGCCAGCTCGTCGATTTCCAGTGCGTGATGGCCTTCCCTGCACCAGCCGGGATCATGCGTTTCGATGCGATCATGAATTCCATCGACAAGATGCCGCGCTGGTCGTCTGTGGAGATGTCCGACAAGGTCGTGACGCATCCCGCGAAGGACATAACGGTGCTGGCTTACAAGGCTACGGCGCGGCGCGAGGGTGAGAAGCCATACGAGGCATTCTGTACATCGACCTATTGCTGCTTCGAGGGAGGCTGGCGATTGGTCCAGCATCAGCAGTCGCCAGCCTAGAAACCATATAGTCTGGCCGGTGTATCGACCAGGATCGTGCGCCGAGCCGCCTCGTTCGGGACCCAGTCCTCGAACGTCCTCAGCGTGATCGGATAGGTCGTGACGCGGTTGAGGTCGGTATCCGTGTGCGGCCAGTCGCTGCCCCACATCAGGCGCTCGGGGCCGAAGGCATCGAGCAGCATCGGCGCCGCCATCCGGGCGCGCTCCGGTCCGACGCGATAGGCGCCGCACATCACGACGAAGATGCGGCCGGTCCTGGCGCTCTCCAGCAGGGTCTTGAAGCCGGGATCGCGTGCCGGCCCGAGCGTGCGATCGAACATGCCGTAGTGGGGAATTACGACCTTGTGGCCGCTGTCCAGCAGGAACGGCAGCATCTCGGGCAGGCGCTTGCTCTCGACGTAAAGGTGGATCGGCCAGTCCCGCTTCAAGGCCTCGCCCAGCATCTCGTGATAGGCCGACCATTGCGGCGTCGGCAGGCCGAGGATCGGGAAGCGCAGGCCACGCACGCCGATGCGTGCCATCTCCTCCCACTCGTCGGGCCGGGTTTCGATCGATGGGGAAATCCACGGCACGCCGCGAAACCGGTTCGGCTCGGCCTTGAGCGCGCCGAACAGGTAGGAGTTGTCGTAGCCCAGAAACGAGGGCTGCAGCAGCACCGTGCGGCCGATGCGATTGGCCTCGGCCAGCTTGAGCAGCGCCTCCCAGGATGCGTCGTAGGTCGGCACGTAGCGCGCATCGACGGCGAGTTTGAGTCCGCGCACGAAGGCGTGGGTATGCGCGTCGATCCAGGGCGGGAGCGCCGCCCGGGCCGGGAACGCCGCTGCCGCCAGCGCCATCGGCGCGAGGGCGCGACGTGTGATCCTCACGGCGGCAGCGTCGCGTCGCGCGACGTCTCGCGGAAAGTGAGGAGGGTGGCGATCGAGATGGCTGCGGCGCCCATGAACAGCCAGCCCGGGCTCAGGTCCATCTCGGTGCGCGCGACCAGCCAGGCCGCGGTGAGCGGGGTGAGGCCACCGATGACACCGAAGGCGATGTTGTATCCCAGCGAAATCGCGGTGCAGCGGACACGCCCCGCCACGGCTTCCGTCAGGATGGAAGGGAGGATACCGAGGCCCATGCCGGCCGGGACGACCAGGGCGAGCTGTCCGGCCAGGATCAGTCTCGGATCGGGATGGTGCATCAACCAGAGGAAGGGCAGGGCGCCCGCGAATCCCAGGATCATGGCGGCGAACATCAACGGCCGGCGGCCGAGCCGATCGGAGAGCCAGCCGGACAGGAGCATCACCGGGAGCAGGAAGAACATGCTGACGGTATTGATCTCCAGGGCGCGCGCCGGTGGGATGCCGTCGACGGTCTGCAGCCAGGTCACGACGTAGAGGAACATCAGGTAGAAGCCGACCGCGTTGAAGATCGTGATGCCGGCCACGCGCATCACGGCACGGCCGTGATGGCGCAAGGTTTCGACCAAGGGAGAGCCGTGGCCCGATTTCGGCGGCGCCTCCTCGACGATGACCTGGCGGATCCACCAGCCGACGATACCCAACAGCAAGCCGAGCAGGAACGGCACGCGCCAGCCCCAGGCCGCCAGCTGGTCTGCCGGCAGGAGGGCAGCGAAGGCGGCGCCGATGGCCGAGCCCAGGAGGAAGCCGCCGGTGGCGGCCAGCGAGCAGAAGCTGCCGACGAGGCCACGGCGTCCAGGTGGAGCCTGTTCGACCAGAAAGACCATGGCGGTGGTGGCCTCGCCGCCGACCGACAGACCCTGCACCATGCGCAGGAGTGTCAGCAGGATGGGCGCGGCCATCCCGAGCGTCTCGTAGCCCGGCAGCAGGCCGACCAGGAAAGTCGGGATCGCCATGGCGGCAATCGAGAAGGTGAGGGCCGCCCGCCTCCCGAGACGGT
>JAGNNA010000521.1 GCA_017990895.1 Reyranella sp. | reverse complement strand
CGCCTGCTGATCATGGGGGCCTTTGGGCACCGTGGCTTTCGTGAGGTGCTGTTCGGATCCACGACCCGACGCCTGTTCGATAACGCCCCGATACCGCTCTTCATCTACCACTGAACGAATGAAGTCCCGGCCTCGCAGTTGACCCACATCAAGTGCAGGCGCGGGTTATTTCTCCAGAATTGCACGGTTTGTGAGATTGAGCGGCCGGCCCGTTCCTCTTGTGCGTCTCAGTCACCTGGAGAAGCGAAATGATCACGACCCGCAGGACCTACATGCCGTTGGCGACCTATCCGGAAGCGGCCGAAGACCACGCCGTCCTGGCGGCTGCCCGTTTCGCCCTGTCGCTGGGCGGCGCGCTGGAGGTCACGACGTTCTCCGTCGACATTCCACGGGTGCCGTCGCCATTGGCGAGCCTTCTGATCGACGTTCCGGGCCTGGTGCAGGCGGCCGAAGACAAGAGCAAATCCGAATGCGCCCGCCTTCACGGCCTGCTGGGCGGGATCGGGGCTCCACCCGCCGTGAACTGCACGAGCAGGCAGGTCCTCCTGAGCGGGATGCTCGATGCGGCTGCCGCCGAGGCACGGTACTACGATCTGGCGGTGCTTCCCTGGTCGAGAGAAGAGCCTTCCGCCCAGCATCTGATCGAGGCCGTCGTCTTCGGAGCCGGTCGGCCGGCCATTCTGGTGCCGGGCTCCGCTCGGCCGCCCGCCCGGCTGGACCATGTCGCGATCGCGTGGGATGCAAGCCGCGTCGCCGCCCGTGCGCTCGGAGATGTCCTCCCTCTTCTTGCAGAGGATGGTCGCGTCACGGTGCTGACGGTCCGCGATGAGAAGCCTCTGGTTGGAGCGGGTGTCGCCAACCTTCTTGCGTCCTCGCTGGAGAAGCGGGGGGTGAAGGCACATCCAATCGACATCACTCTCGGCGAAAGGACAATTGCCCGGGCGTTGCAAGAGGCGGCCCTGGCCGAGGGGGCGCAACTGCTCGCAATGGGAGGGTTCGGCCATTCCCGCTTCCGCGACTTCGTTCTCGGCGGCGCAACTACGGGTGTGTTCGCGGACCTTGTGATGCCGGTGCTGCTCTCGCACTAGAACCAGATGTTCATCGGCAGGCCGTAGCGGTCACGCCCATGCTCCGGTCCGAGGCGCGTCGCTGTACCTTGGGCGATCAGGAGGGCCGTGCGGCAGACGGCCATGGCATCGAGCACGTCGTCGCGCGCCGCACCGGGGAGGGATCGCGGCTCCCACGGGAAGCCGTGGCGGGCGAGCAGCTCCAACCGCTCGGCGAAGCCCTCGGGCCGGCGTTTCCTGCTGAGCACGGGCTTGCCGTCGTTCATGCGCGCGAAGGCCAGTTCGGGATGGGCCTCGTGGACGATCGAGTGCAAGGCCTCGTTGCCGCGCATCAGCTCATCGACCTCGCGCATCTTCGGGAAGAGATGGAACGTCTGCTGTGTCAACCCAACGCCCAATGTCTTGCTGAGCGCGTTGGCCTCGGTATGCGTCGTGCAGCCGAGCGCCGGCCGGCAGGGCGTCGGGAAGACGGAGCTCGTCTTGCCGGGCAGGAGCGCGCGGGCTTCGCGTTCGCAAGTGCGCCCGGGCCGCGGCTCGTCGACGAGGCCGATCGGCATGTCGACGGCAAGAACCGAAAGCCCCTCGCAGGCCTCCGCGAGGGTCTTCACGACTGCAATGTCCAGCGTGCCATTGCCGGCACGCCGGCAGATCACCCAGCCGGTACGGCAACCGTCGGCGCCGGCGACGATCAAGTGCGTCCTACCAGCTGGCCATCTGGGTCTTGAGGTTGCCGTCGAGCACGGCGAGGAACTCCTCGGTGGTCAGATAGGCTTGGTTCATGCCGATCAGCAGCGCGAGGTCCTTGGTCATCCTGCCGCTCTCCACGGCCTCGACGCAGACCTTCTCGAGTGCCGTCGCAAACTTCACTACCTCGGGCGTATCGTCGAACGCGCCGCGATACTTCAGCGCCTGCGTCCAGGCGAAGATCGAAGCGATCGGGTTGGTCGAGGTCGGCTTGCCCTGCTGGTGCTCGCGGTAGTGGCGCGTCACCGTGCCGTGCGCGGCCTCGGCCTCCACCGTCCTGCCGTCCGGCGTCAGCAGCACCGAGGTCATGAGGCCAAGCGAGCCGAAACCCTGGGCCACCGTGTCCGACTGCACGTCGCCATCGTAGTTCTTGCAGGCCCAGACGAACTCGCCGTGCCACTTCAGGGCGGAGGCGACCATGTCGTCGATCAGGCGGTGCTGATAGTGGATGTTCTTCGCCTTGAACCTGTCGGCGAATTCCTTGTCGAAGATCTCCTGGAACAGGTCCTTGAAGCGGCCGTCATAGCGCTTGAGGATCGTGTTCTTGGTCGACAGGTAGACCGGCCAGCCGCGCATCAGGCCGTAGTTGAACGAGCTGCGTGCGAATCCGATGATCGATTCGTCGAGATTGTACATGGTCATGGCGACGCCGCCGGCCGGGAAGTCGAACACCTCGTGCTCGATCACCTTGCCGTCCTCGCCCTCGAACCGGACCGTGAGCTTGCCCTTGCCCGGCACCACGAAGTCGGTGGCGCGATACTGGTCGCCGAAGGCGTGGCGGCCGATGACGATCGGGTGCGTCCAGCCGGGCACGAGGCGCGGCACGTTCTTGCAGACGATCGGCTCGCGGAAGATGGTGCCGCCGATGATGTTGCGGATGGTGCCATTGGGCGACCGCCACATCTCCTTCAAATTGAATTCCTTAACGCGGGCCTCGTCCGGCGTGATGGTCGCGCACTTCACGGCGACACCGTATTTCTTTGTCGCCTCGGCCGACTCGACGGTCACCTTGTCGCCGGTCCTGTCGCGATTCTCGATCCCGAGATCGTAGTACTTCAGGTCGATGTCGAGATAGGGAAGGATCAGCTTGTCCTTGATGAACGCCCAGATGATGCGGGTCATCTCGTCGCCGTCCATCTCGACGACCGGGTTTTTCACCTTGATCTTCGGCATCTTC
>JAGNNA010000160.1 GCA_017990895.1 Reyranella sp. | reverse complement strand
GCTTCAGGTGCGGCATATTGAGCTTGAGATGGTTGGCGACGTCGCCCGCAGTGCGCAGGTCCTTGGCCATCAGAGCGGTGGTGAAGCCCGCCGAGAAGTTCCGCGGCACGACGAACTGCCGGCCCTTGACCTCAGTGGCGTTGCTCTTGCCGGTCGAGCTGTTGAACACGTCCACCATCGTGCCGGGATCGAGCCCGAAAGCCTCGCCCACGACCAGGGCCTCGCACATCGCGACCAGACCGGCGGCCGAGAGATAGTTGTTGAGCGCCTTCAGCGCATGGCCCGCGCCGGCGGGACCGCAGAGCGTGATGGTCTTGCCCATGGCGGCGAAGACGGGACGCGCGCGCTCGAGGTCGGCGGCAACGCCACCCACCATGATGCTGAGCGAGCCGTCGATCGCCCGCTTCACGCCGCCCGACACCGGCGCGTCGAGCAGGGCCACGCCGCGGCCGGCCAGGTCCTTCGCGAGCTTCTGCGTATCGACCGGATTGGACGAACTCATGTCCATGACGACCGCACCCGCTTCCAGCCCCTCGATCGCGGGGTCCTGCCCTTCGAGCACCGCCTGCCGAACGATCTTGCCGTCGGGCAGCATCGTGATCAGCGCGGCGGCGCCCTGGGCAGCAGCCTTCGCCGATGCGGTGGCCAGCGCCGACGCGTGGGCGCCGACGAAATCCGAGACCGCCTTCTGCGAGACGTCGAACACGCGCAGCGTGAAGCCGGCTTCGACCAGGCGCTTGGCCATTGGGCGGCCCATCATGCCGAGGCCGATGAACGCGATGGTGGCGGGAGGCGTGAACGTGGTCATGACGAGGCTCCTGACGTGAGGTCGTATTCATAGAGCGGCAGGAGCCGCCCGGGAATGGCATCGGACGGCGCATTCCGCAGGAAGCGCGCACCCATACGCTCATAGAACGGCGCCGCATGCGGGTCGGCAAGGATGATCATACGATCGGCGCCTAACCCGCGCGCCAGCACGACGGACGCCTCGAACAGGAGGCGTCCGGCCCCGCTGCCGATGGCCGGCGGGTCGACGAACATGTCTGCGAGATCGACTTCTCCGGCATGACCTTGCACGCAGGCCACGCCCACCGGCCGGCCGCTGGCGTCTGTCGCCACCAGCACGCGGCCGGCGGCGATGTCGGTCTCGTGCACCTTCAGCGTAAGCGCGCTGAGCCGCATGAACTCCGCGTCGTAGCCCCAATGCGCTTTCGACCTGAGGCAGAGCGCGGTGAGGCCGGCCGCCTCACCGGGCCGCGCCGGCCGAACCGCAAGCACGGTTCAGATGCCGCGATCCTTGAACACGTCGCGCGCCGTCTTGAAGGCGTCGAGGCTCGCGGGGATGCCGCAATAGATCGCGACCTGGAGGAAGATCTCCTTGATCTCGTCCTTGGTCAGCCCGTTGTTCAGCGCGCCGTTGATGTGCAGCTTGAGCTCGGGGCCGCGGTTGAGCGCCGCCAGCATGGCGAGGTTCAGCATCGAGCGGTTCTTCTTCGAGAGGCCCGGCCGCGTCCAAGCATAGCCCCAGCAGTATTCCGTGGTGATGTCCTGGAAGGCCATCATGAACTCGTCGTCGGCCGCGCCGGCCAGCGAGTTGTCGACATAGGCCGCGCCGAGCACGGCCTTCCGCATCTTCATGCCCTCGTCGTAGAGCTTCTTGTTGCGCGGTGCGGGCTTGGCTTTCTTCGCCTTCGCGACTGCGGTCTTCTTGGCCATGTCTTGCTCCTCCGGATGAAACCGGGGAGCTGTATATCAGATCGTCGCGTGGCCTGCGTGGGGTTGCACCGCCGTCCCGTTGAGGCCCTTGGAGCGCGCCTGCTGGCAGAGATCCTCGATGGTCACGTTGTCGAGCTGCGCCATCATCTCCTCGCGCAGCTTCTCCCAAAGCGGCCACACGACCTCATGGGCAAGCGGCGAGCCGATCGACGGGTCGCTGGGCTCGGTCTCGACCTCGAGGTTGCGCACGACCCGCACCACCTCGCCCAAGGTTATGCTGGCCCTGTCGCGGCCCAGCCGGTAGCCGCCGCGCGGTCCGCGCTTGCCAGCCAGGATGCCGGCCCGCACCAGATGCTGCAGGACCTGCTCGAGATAGCGCTTGGGAATCCGCTGGCGCTCGGTGATGTCACCACTGCGCACCGGGTGATCGCCGACATGGAATGCCACGTCGAGAACCGCCTCGATCGCGAACATCGTCTTCTTGCTGAGGCGAGGCATCCCGTTCTCGTCCCTCTTCAGGCCCGCTTGAGCGAGCCGGCCGTTACTCCCGTCGAACCAAAGCCGCCCGCACCGCGCGCCGTTTCGTCGAGGGTAGAGACCTCTCGCCAGACGGCACGGGCGTGGCGGGCAACGATGATCTGTGCAATTCGCATGCCGCGCTCGATGCGGAACGGCTCCTTGCCGAGATTGATCAGGATGACGCCGACCTCGCCGCGATAGTCGGCATCGATGGTCCCGGGGGCGTTGGCGACGGTGATTCCGTGCTTGGCGGCCAGGCCGGAACGGGGCCGCACCTGGGCCTCGAAGCCCATAGGCAGGGCGATCGAAATCCCAGTCGGGACGATGCGGCGTTCCAGCGGCGCCAGTTCGATCTCCCCTTCGATGGCGGCGACCAGGTCGGCCCCCGCGGCTGCAGCCGTCGCATAGTCAGGCAGCTGCAGGCCCTGTCCATGGGGCAACCGCACGATCTCGATCTCGACGCTCTCGACGCCCTTCATCGGCCCCCCGTTTGAGTTACTCCGCAGCCTGCTTCTTGCCCGACTGTGGGAGATGCAGCGCGATCCGGCCCGCGAGCCGCATCGCGACATCGCCCTTGCCGAGCGGCGGCCAGTCTTCGGTGCCCGCTTCCGTGATCAGATGCACGGTATTTCGCTCGCCGCCGAAGGTGCCGGTTGCCGGGGACACGTCGTTGGCCACGATCCAGTCGCAGCCCTTGCGGACGCGCTTGTCGACGGCATTGGCCACCACATTCTCGGTCTCGGCGGCGAAGCCCACCACGAGGGCCGGCCGCCGGGGGCCCGCCTTGGAGAGGGTCGCGAGGATGTCGGGATTTGGGGCCAGTTCGAGCGCGGGCGGCGGCGCGCCTGCCTGTTTCTTGATCTTGCCGGTGGCGGGCCTGGCCGCCTTCCAGTCCGCGACGGCGGCGGCGCAGACGGCGATATCGAGCCTGCCGGCATCGAGACAGGCCGCGAGCATCTGGTCGGCCGATTCGACGGGCACGACCTTCACGCCCGATGGATTCGGCACCATGACGGGGCCGCTGACCAAGGTCACGTCGGCGCCGAGTTCGGCCAGGGCCGCCGCAATGGCATGGCCCTGCTTGCCCGAGGAATGGTTGGAGATGAAGCGCACCGGATCGAGCGCCTCGCGGGTCGGGCCCGAGGTGACCAGCGCACGCCTGCCGGCAAGAGGCCGGTCGCGCACCAGCATCGCCTCGATCGCAGCGACGATCTCCGCCGGCTCCGACATGCGGCCAGGGCCGTGTTCGTTGCAGGCCATGGCGCCGTCGTTGGGGCCAACGAAAGTGACCCCGCGCTTCTTCAGCGTCTCGACGTTCGCCACGGTCGCGGCATGCGTCCACATGCGGACGTTCATCGCTGGCGCCGCCAGCACCGGCTTGTCGGTGGCGAGCAAAACGGTCGCGGCGAGATCGTTGGCCAGTCCGCCGGCCATGCGCGCCAACAGGTCGGCGGTTGCCGGCGCGACGACCAGCAGGTCGGCGTCGCGCGAAAGCTGGATGTGGCCCATGTCGCTTTCGTCGGTCAGCGAGAACATGTCGCTGTAGACGCGGTCCTCGGAGAGGGCCTGCAGCGTGAGGGGCGTGACGAACTTCGCGCCAGCGTCCGTCAGCACGCAGCGCACCGAGGCGCCACGGCCACGAAAGAGCCGGATCAGTTCCGCCGACTTGAAGGCGGCAATGCCGCCCGCGACGATCAACAGGATACGCTTGCCGTGCAACATGGCGGTCAGCCTATCACAAGAGCCGGGTGGCGACAGTATAGAGGCCGGTAGCCAGAAGGGCCCAGAACACGGCCTGGCGGAACTGCTCGACCGAGAGGCGCGAGCGGATCTGCTGGCCGAGCCACATGCCGCCAATGGCCGGCGCGATCGCCGCGCCCGAGACGATGGCACGCGGCCCGTCGAGCACGCCGAAGAACAGCAGCGAGGCCGTCAGGGTCAGCGACGTGGCGCACAGCACCACCCCCAGGGTCTGGACCAGCTCGACCGGCTTGATGTCGAGCCCCTGGAGATAGGGCATCAGCGGGACGATCGGCACGCCGACCACGCCCGCCACGAAGCCCGAGACGACGCCGATGATCGGCGCCAGCGGCTTCTCGAGATCGGAATGGATGGTGAGCCGTATGCGCAGCAGACCGAGCGTGCTGTAGATGATCAGAACCGTGCCCAGCACCAGGAAGGCCCAGCCGGGCCCCTTCTGGCCGACCAGCCAGACGGTCAGATAAAGCACCACGGTGAGCGGCAGGATCAGCGGCCACTGGCGGCGAACGATATGCCGGAAATGGCCGCCGACCGCTGCCTGCCAGACATTGGTGACGACCGTCGGCAACGCGATCAGGGCGATCGCCTCCGACAGCGGCAGGAAGAGCGACATCAGCGCGATGGAGATGGCCGGGAGGCCCAGTCCGACCAGGCCCTTGACCGTGCCGGCGAGCAGGAAGATCGCCAGCCCGATGACGATTTGATCGGTTGGCACGGAGTCAGTGCCACCAGGCGGCGATGGCGGCGACGAGCGCGAGGACGGCCACGACCTCGGCGAAGCGCGGACGCCAATCGCGACTGGACGGCGGCGGCTTCAGCGAGTCTCGCTCCGCCTTGCGCCGTTCGTGCTCGGCAACCAGATGGAGACTGTCGATCAGACGCGGCAGGCGGCGCAGCCCCTGGGCCAGATCCTCGACGGCGCGGTCGACCGTGGCGCGCGGGCCGAAATGGGTGACCATCCAGTCCTCGATCAGCGGCCGCGCCAGCTCCCAGATGTTGACGTTGGGATTGAGCTTGGTGCCCATGCCCTCGGCCATCAGCATGGTCTTCTGTAGCAGCAGAAGCTGCGGCTGGACCGCCATCTCGAACTGCTCCGTGACCCGCAGCATCTGCGCCAGCAGGCGGGCGATCGAGATCTGGTGGCTGGGCTTGCCGAAGATCGGCTCGCCGATCGAGCGGCAGGCCTGCGCGAAGGTCTCGAGCGACTGGTCGGGCGGGATATAGCCCGCGCGGAACTGCACCTCGGCCACGGCGCGATAGTCGCGCCTCAGGAAGGCGACCAGCAGCTCGGCGAGATAGCCGCGCGTATCCTGGTCGACCCGCCCCATGATTCCAAAATCGACCGGCACGATCACGCCCTGGCGATCGACGAAGGCGTTTCCGCCATGCATGTCGGCATGGAAGAAGCCGTCACGGAACACTTGGTAGAAGAAGGCCTCGGCGGACTTCCGCATGATCTCGTGCGGATCGTGGCCGGCGGCGATGATGGCGTCGCGATCGCCGATCGGTATGCCGTCGACCCGTTCCTGGGTCATGACGCGCTCTGCGGTGCGGTCCCAGTCGATGCGCGGCGTGCGATAGCTCGGATCGTCGGCGAAGTTGTCGCCCAGCTCCTCCGCCGCCGCGGCCTCCATGCGCAGATCCATCTCGACCCGCACGACATCCGCAAAGGCACGCACCGATTCGACCGGCTTCAGGCGGCGAAAGCGCGGCTGCGTCCGCTCGACCAGCTCGGCCACCCAGTAGAAGAGATCGAGGTCACGCTCGAAGGCCTTGGCGATGCCGGGCCGCAGTACCTTCACGGCGACGTCGCGGCCATCCGAGGTGACCGCGAAATGCACTTGCGCAATCGACGCCGCCGCCACCGGCACGTCGTCGAAACTCGAAAAGAGATTGCCGAGCGGCTGCCCGAGTTCGCTTTCGATAATGCGGCGCGCCTCGGCGCCGGGGAAAGCCGGGATATGGTCCTGCAGGCGCGCGAGATCGGCGGCCACTTCCTCGCTCAGCAGATCGGCGCGGGTCGACAGCGCCTGGCCGAGCTTGATGAAGGACGGGCCCATGTCCTGCAGCGCCGCCGCCAGCCGCTCGCCTGGCCGGCGCATGTCGGAGCGCGGCGCGAAGAGACGCGCCCACGCGATCAGCGCCGGCGCGATGCCCAGCGATTCGAGCGGAAACAGCGCGTCGTGACGGGCAAAGCTCACGGCCATGCGCAGAAGGCGCCAGGCATTGCGGAGGGCGCGGAACATCTAGATGCGCCAGCCCTGATGCAGCGCCACCACGCCCAGCGACATGTCGCGCCAGGAGACGTTCTCGAATCCGGCAGCCCGCATGCGTGCCGCTAGCTCGCGCTGCGGCGGGAAGCGGCGGATGCTCTCGTGCAGGTACTGGTAGGAATCGGCGTCCCGGGCGATGACCTTGCCGAAGAACGGCAGCGCGCGCTCCGAATAGGCGTCATAGACGCGGCCGACCGGCGCCGAGGTCACCTTGCTGAACTCGAGGCAGTAGAAGCGACCGCCCGGCTTCAGCACGCGGTACGCATCGCGCAGCGCCTGGTCGATGTCGGTGACGTTCCGCAGGCCGAAGGCGATCGTGTAGGCATCGAACGAGCGATCGGGGAACGGCAGATGCTCAGCGTCGCCGGTGGCCCAGGTAAGCCCCTGCAGCAAGCCGCGATCGACGGCGCGGTCGCGCCCGACCTCGAGCATCGCCGGATTGATGTCGCAGATGGTTACGTCTGGCCGCTCGCCCTGCCGGCGCAGCAGCCGGAAGGCGATGTCGCCCGTCCCGCCGGCCACGTCCAGGAGCTTCTCGCCCGGCCGCGGGTTCACGACGTCGACCATGGCGTTCTTCCAGAGCCGGTGCACTCCGCCCGACATCAGGTCGTTCATCAGGTCGTAGCGCGGCGCCACGCTGGCGAAGACCTCGCGCACCAGCCCGGCCTTTTCGGCGGCGGGCACGTCGCGGAAACCGAAGGAGGCACGCTCCTCCGGGGCCTGTCCCGCGGGGCGGGCTGCGCTAGGATCGTCGGGAAGGGCTTGGTCCATGGGGCCGCAACCTAGAGGAATCGCCATGCTGCTGAAAGACCGGGTCATCCTGATCACCAACGTCGAGAAATTCGCAGGGCACGGCACTACAAGGGTCGCCCTGGCCCAGGGCGCGACCGTTCTGGCGCACGATCCGTCGTTCGAGGCGCCCAGCGCCCGGCGCAAGTACGAGGCGGAATTCCCGGGCGCCCATGCCCTGTCGGCGACCGATCCGGCGACGATGGTCGAACTCGCCCTGAAGCGGCACGGCCACATCGACGCGCTGGTGAACAACGACGCCTATCCCGCCTTGCGCGCGCCGCTCGGCGAAGCGCGCATCGAGGACTATCGCGATGCGCTGGAAGTCATGGCCGTAGCGCCATTCCGTCTGACGCAGCTCGTGGCGCCCTCGATGCGCAAGCGCAAGTCGGGCCGCATCGTGTTCGTCTCCTCGGCAGCACCTCTGCGCGGCATCGCCAACTATGCACCCTATGTCTCGGCACGCGCGGCGGCGAACGGTCTCGTCTCCTCGCTGGCCAAGGAACTCGGACGAGACGGCATCACCGTCAACGCCGTCGGCTCGAACTATGTCGAGAACCCCGACTACTTTCCGCCGGCCCTCCTCGCCAACAGCGAGGCGATGGCGAAGATGACGGCGCAGATTCCGCTGGGTCGCCTCGGCAAGTCGGACGAACTCGGCGCCGCGATCTGCTTCCTCTGTTCCGACGGCGCGGGCTTCATCACCGGACACGTCCTGCCTCATGCCGGAGGCTGGGCGTAGCGAGGACCCGGTGAATCAATCGAGCGCCCAACTCCGGTTGCGCTCGAGATTCATGAGCGCAACCGGAGTTGCGCGCTCCAATGAGGAGGCTGGGCGTGACATCGGCAAAAATCACATGCACTATTCCTGCATAACGAACGCCGCGCAGGTCTGACCGAAGCAGCGGCTGCCAGGGAGAAACGTCGAGACACGTCGGGAAACCGGCGCGTTTCCCCCTGGGCGAATCGGTCCGAGGACGGCGCATGGGAAGACAGATCGTCCACCGCCTGCTGATCTCGTTCCCCGCCCTGCTCGGGGTGCTCTTCCTGTGCTTCTGTCTCCTGCAAGTTGTGCCCGCCGATCCGGCGATGATCATCGCCGGGCCCGATGCCAAGGCCGAGACCATCGCGGCGATCCGCGAAGAGCTCGGCCTCGACCGCCCGATCCCCATCCAGTTCGCCGAGTATATCGGCCGCGTGCTGCAGGGCGACCTCGGCCGTTCCATCATCTCCAACAAGATGGTGAGCGAGGAGCTTGCGCTCACCATCGGGCCCACGGTCGAGCTGATGCTGGGCGGCATGCTGATCGCCATCCCCTTCGGCCTGACGCTCGGCACGCTCGCCGCCGTAAGGCGCGGCACCCTGATCGACCGCGCGATCATGGCGGTCTCGGTCGCCGGCGTGTCGATGCCGGTCTTCTTCATCGGCCTGGTCCTGATCCAGTACATGGGCTTCCAGTGGGGGCTGTTTCCCTTCACCGGCCGCACCGGCCCGATCTGGGACGGCGGCCTGCCGAGCCTCGTGCTGCCGGCCCTGACTCTGGGCAGCGTCCTGATCGGGCCGATCGCCCGGCTGACACGCACCGCCGTACTGGAAGTGCTGGGCGCCGACTATGTACGTACCGCCCGCGCCAAGGGGCTGCGCGAGACGGTCGTCATCATCCACCATGCGCTGCGCAATGCGATGATCCCGGTGGTCACGCTGATCGGCCTGCAGGCCGCCTTCCTGCTGGGCGGCGCCGTCGTCACGGAGACGATGTTCTCGTGGCCCGGGGTCGGCCGGCTGGCGGTCGGCGCCATCGTGTCGAGCGATTTCCCGACGGCGCAGGGCGCGATCATGATCCTCGCGATCGCCTTCCTCTCGATCAACCTGATCGTCGACGTCCTCTACGTCTATCTCGATCCAAGGATGCAGCGGTCATGAGCGTCGAAGCCCTCAACACCGCCCCCACACCGACAGCCGCCGAAGAGAACGGCGTCTTCTCGCGCTCCGGCGTCCTGCGCCGGCTGGCGCGCGACAAGGTGGCGGTGATCGCCGCCCTGCTGCTGGCCACGATCGGACTCGCCGCCCTCTTCGCGCCCCTGGTCGCGCCCTACGATCCCTACCTGACCGATCTTACAAAGGTGATGCAGCCGCCCAGTGCCGAGCACTGGTTCGGCACGGACAATACCGGCCGCGACATCCTCAGCCGCGTCATCTACGGCTCGCGCAACACACTGATGCTCGGCCTGGTCGGCGTCATTCTCGGTGGTTTCCTGGGCGGCTTCCTCGGAATCCTGGCTGCTTATTACCGCCGTCTCGACGGCTGGATCATGCGGCTGGTCGACGTGATGCTCGCCTTCCCGGCAATCCTGATCGGCCTCGCGGTGGCGGCGATCTTCGGCGCCGGCCTCACTGCCGTGGTGATCGCGCTGGTCGTCGCCACCGTGCCCGACGTGGCGCGCGTCGCACGCGGCGCCGCGATCGGCATCATGAGCCAGGAATTCATGGAGGCAGGCCGCGCCGTCGGCGTTTCCGACCGCACGCTGATCTGGCGCTATCTCACGCTCAACTGCATCTCGACGATCTTCGTGTTCCTGACCCTGCGCTTCGGCCAGATCATCCTGATCGGCTCGGCACTGGGCTTCCTCGGCATGGGCGCGCAGCCACCGACCGCCGAGCTTGGCATGATGGCGGCGCAGGGCCGCGACTTCCTGTTCATGGCACCGCACATCGCGACGATCCCGAGTTTTGCGATCTTCGTCATCGTGCTGGCCGCCAACCTTCTGGGCGACGCACTCCGCGACGTCCTCGATCCGAGGCTGCAGACATGATCAAACATGCCCTGAGTGCAGCGTTCGCGTTGAGTATGGCGTATCCGGCCACGGCTCAGACCCTCAACATGATGAAGGCGATCGACGCACCGCATTACGACGCGCAGCGCACGACCTGGGGGCCGACCTCCGACATCGTCAACATGTTCCAGGACACGCTGGTGGCGCTCGACTGGGACGGAAGGACGCCGATTCCCTATCTCGCAAAGTCGTGGACGGTGAGCCCCGACGGCAGGACCTACACGTTCAAGCTCCGTGACGACGTCTCGTTCTGCAGCGGCAAGAAGTTCACGGCCGAGGACGTCGTTTATTCCTTCAAGCGCTTGAAGAGTCCGGAGATCAAGGGACCGTTCGCCTGGCGCGCGGGCGAGATCAAGGAACTGCGCGCGCCGGACCCCTACACCGTGGAATACGAGCTCGTGGAGCCGTTCTCCGAGCTGCTGCTGCAGCTCACGATGTTCACGAACGTCATTCACAACAAGGAGAGCGTGGAGGCGCTGGGCAAGGATTACGGCATCAAGGGCGCCGACGGCACCGGCCCCTGGTGCTTCGAGAGCTGGCAGCCCCGCACCCAGATCGTGCTGAAGCGGCACGACGCCTACAAATGGGGCCCCAGCATGTACGCCAACAAGGGGCCGGTGAAGTTCGAGAAGCTGGTCATCAAGATCGTGCCGGAGGATTCGAGCCGCGTCGCCGCCATGATGGCCGGCCAGTTCGACATCACCCATCAGTTTCCCGCCCAGTTCATCGCCCAGGCCAAGGCGGCGCCGATGCTACAGGTCCAGGAAGCGAAACCCAACTTCCAGCTCCTGTACTTCGGCTTCAAGACCACGCGCCCGATGGTGGCCGACCGGCGCGTGCGCGAGGCCATGAGCATCGCCATCAACCGGGCCGAACTCGCCAAGGCGATCCTGCTCGGCAATGCCGACCCAGCCTTCACCGACGTCGACCCCGATGCGCTGGACTTCGACCCGAAGACCAGGGACATCGTGAAGGAAGATCTCGAGCGGGCGAAGAAGCTGCTCGACGAAGCGGGCTGGAAGCCCGGCGCCGACGGCGTCCGCGAGAAGGACGGCCTCAAGCTTCAGCCCAAGGTCTACTTCACCCAGGCCGGCAACACGCCCCGGATCGCCGAAGCCATCCAGGGGTATCTGCGCCGCATCGGCGTGCAGTGGCAG
>JAGNNA010000159.1 GCA_017990895.1 Reyranella sp. | reverse complement strand
GTACCTGCCGCGACTGTGCGAGCATTGTCTCAACCCGGCCTGTGTTGCGGCCTGCCCGTCGGGCGCCATCTACAAGCGGGAAGAGGACGGCATCGTCCTGATCGACCAGGACAAGTGCCGCGGCTGGCGCATGTGCGTGTCCGGCTGCCCTTACAAGAAGATCTACTTCAACTGGTCGTCGGGCAAATCGGAGAAGTGCACCTTCTGTTACCCCCGCATCGAAGCGGGACAGCCGACTGTGTGCTCCGAGACCTGCGTCGGTCGCATCCGCTACCTCGGCGTCATGCTCTACGATGCCGACCGCATCGAGCAGGCCGCCAGCGTGGCCGACGAAAAGAAACTCTACGACGCCCAGATGGGCATCTTCCTGGATCCCAACGACGAGACGGTGGTCGCCCAGGCGCGCCGTGATGGCGTGCCCGATGCCTGGCTGGAGGCCGCGCGCCGCTCGCCGGTGTGGAAGATGGCCATGGAATGGAAGGTCGCCTTCCCGCTGCATCCCGAGTACCGCACGCTGCCGATGGTCTGGTACGTGCCGCCGCTGTCGCCGATCCAGGCCGCGGCCGAGGCCGGCAAGATGGGCATCGACGGCGGCATGCCGGACGTTCGCTCCCTGCGCATTCCTCTGCGCTATCTCGCCAACCTGCTGACGGCAGGCGACGAGGGACCCGTGGCGCGCGGCCTGGAGCGCATGCTCGCCATGCGCGCCTACATGCGCGCCAAGACCGTCGAGGGCGTGATCGACGGCGCCATCTCAGCTCGCGTTGGGCTGAAGCCGGAGCAGATCGAGGAGATGTATCACATCATGGCGATCGCCAACTACGAGGACCGCTTCGTGATCCCGACGGCTCACCGCGAGACCGCCGAGGACGCCTATCAGCTTCGCGGCGCCTGCGGCTTCAGCTTCGGCAACGGCTGCTCGTCCGGCGACAGCGGCGGCAACCTGTTCTCCGGCGGCAAACTGCGCACCAAGAATCCAATGGAGGTCGTGTGATGAAGACGCTCAGGGCGCTCGCCGCACTGCTTTCCTACCCAAGCACCGATCTCATCGCGGCGGCCGACGAAATCCGCGAGGCAATCGACGACGATGCCATCCTGCCATTGGCGGTGCGCGCGGGGCTTCATCGATTGATCGATGACCTCGCCGGGGGTGATCTCTACGACCTGCAGGAGCGCTACGGCCTCCTGTTCGACCGCACGCGATCGCTGTCGCTGCATCTCTTCGAGCATGTTCACGGCGAGAGCCGTGACCGCGGCCAGGCCATGGTAGACCTGCTCAAGCTCTACGAAGAAAGTGGCTATACGCCGACCGCGACCGAGCTGCCGGACTTCCTGCCGCTGTTCCTCGAGTATGCATCGACGCGGCCGCCGCAGGCGGCGATCGAACTGATCGGCCAGCCAGCCAACGTGATCGCGGCCCTCAAGGAGCGACTGGCCAAGCGGAATTCGCCTTACGTCGCCATCATGTCTGCGCTGCTGGCGATCTCGAAGGCCAAGCTCGACGAGAAGGCGCTGGCGATGCTGCGGGCAGAGCCTGATCCCGAGCCGGACGACCTCGAGGCGCTGGATGCTGCCTGGGAAGAGGAGGAAGTGACTTTCGGTCCGGGGGCCGGCGACGAGACCGGCGCATGCGGTGTCGAGGGGCTTTCGACCCGGCTGCGCGCGGCCATGCGACCGGCCGAAGGCGTCGCGCCACCTCTCGTGCACGGGAGATCCGCCGGGCGGCGCGCCTTGGCACCCTCCAACCCGGGAGTCCGGTCATGAAGGACTACGTCTTCCATCTCCTGTTCGTCTGGTATCCCTACATCTGCCTGACGGTCTTTCTTCTCGGCAGCCTGGTCCGCTTCGACCGCGAGCAATACACCTGGCGCGCCAGCTCCAGCCAGATTCTGCGAAAGCGTCAGCTCGCCTGGGGCTCCAACCTGTTCCATGCCGGCATCCTGTTCCTGCTGCTGGGACATACGGTGGGTCTGCTGACGCCGACCTGGCTGTACACGCTCTTCATCACCGTCGAGCAGAAGCAGCTGATCGCCGTCGCCGCCGGTGGCATTGCGGGAGTCGTCTGCTTCATCGGCCTCACCATGCTGCTGCACCGGCGCCTGTTCGATGACCGTATCCGTGCCAACAGCTCGGTGATGGACATCGCCATCCTGGCAATCCTGTGGCTCCAGCTCTGTCTCGGCCTCGCCACGCTGCCATTCTCCTTCGCGCATTCGGACGGGTCGGTGATGCTGATCCTTTCGCACTGGGCGCAGGGTATCGTGATCCTGCATCCGGCCGACGCCAGGACCTTGCAGGGTCTCGACTGGCCCTACCTCACGCATCTCGTGCTGGGCATGACCCTGTTCCTGCTCTTCCCGTTCAGCCGTCTGGTCCACATCTGGTCGGCTCCGGTCTGGTACCTCGGCCGTCGAGGCTACCAGGTCGTGCGCCGGCGGCGACCTCTCTCTGCGTCCGGTCGACCGGCCTCTCGTCAGCCGGCGGAGTGAATGCCATGAGCACGTCTCAGTCCACTACGGCACCGTCCCCGGTCCGCCGTCGCTTCACCCGTCCGGTACCGGTCAGCGTCAACGGCGTGGTCATCCCGAGTGCGGCCATCGCCCGCGAAACTCAGAATCACCAGGCCTCCGATCCCGACCAGGCCTGGACGCTTGCGGCTCAGGCGTTGGCAATCCGCGAATTGCTGTCGCAAGAGGCCGAAAGGCTGTCGATCGTGGCTGAGCCGGTCGAGGATGGCGAAGGCCGCCGAGAGACGCTCGAGGAGGCGTGCCTGCGTGGTCTGGTGGAGCGCGAGGTGAAGGTACCGCGCGCCGACGAGGTGGCCTGTCGGCGCTACTATCAGGCGAACCTCGGCCGCTTCCGGTCCGCCGATCTTTACGAGGTCGCGCACATCCTGGTTCCGAACGGACCGCAGGCGCGCGAGCTGGCGGCGCGCCTCATCGCCGAGTTGCGGCAGCGACCGGAGCGCTTCGCCGAAACCGCAGCCGCCCACTCGGTATGCCCCTCGGGCAGGCAGGGCGGAAACCTCGGCCAGATCGGTCCGGGTCAGACCGTGCCCGAGTTCGAGGCCGCGCTGCGCGGGCTGGAAGCCGGCGCGATTCACCCCGAGCCGATCGAGAGTCGCTACGGCCTGCACATCGTGCGCCTCGACCGGCGCATCGAGGGGCGCCAGATGCCGTTCGAACTCGTGCGCGACCGTATCGCCGACTATCTGGAGGAGGCGGTTCATCGCCGCGCTCTGCGCCAGTACGTGACCATCCTGGCGGGCCGCGCGCAGCTCACCGGCGTCGACTTCGGCGCCACTGCCGGCCCTCTCGTTCAATAGGCCGAACCATGATGCTTCTAGGACAGGTCCTCGACCGACTGGGCGACGAAGGTATCGCCGCCGAAACCCTGTTGAGCCTTGGCGACTTGCCGCTGATGGTCGATGTCGAGGTCACCGGTGCCAGGTTCGGCGAGAGCCTGCCGCTGTACGCAAGCAATGCCGTAGGCCGCTTCGCCGCTTTCGCCTCCGACGAGGACTGGCTCGCGTTGATGACGGCCTTGGAACGCACGGCCGATCCGGCTGCGGCCTGTCTGCGCCAGATGCTGCTCTGGTCGCTGCGCCAGGACAGGCATGCGGGCTGCGCTGCCGAACACGAATGCGGCAATCACAGGAGCTGATCATGTCGTTCCCTCTCATCGGTGCATTGATCTATGCCGACGGCGTCTATCCCGAGCGCGTGATCGCCCATGCCGTCGAGCGCCTGCGGGATCGCGGCATCGCACTCGCGGGTGCCCTGCAGCGAACGCCCGAGAACATGGCCGATCGACACGCCTGCGATCTGCTGATCGAGGACCTTGCCACGGGCGAGGTGACGGCCATCGCCGAACACCGGGGCAAGGAAGCGCGTGGCTGCCGCCTCGATGTCGGCCTGCTGACCGAAGTCGCCGAAGCCGTCCTTTCGAGCCTGCGCAGCGAGGAGCCGCGCCTGCTGGTCATCAACAAATTCGGGAAGATCGAGGCCGACGGTGGCGGGTTGCGCCAGTCCGTGGCCGAGGCGGTCGAACTCGGCATCCCCGTCCTGGTGGGCGTGCCGGCGCGCAATCTGGATCGCTGGCGGGCGTTTGCTGGGGCTCTTGCCGTCGAGTTGCCGGTGGACGATGTCGCGGTCGTTCGCTGGCTGGCGGGTCACGGGCTCGACGCCGGGGCAGGCGAACGGTCGGACGAGCTCGCCAAGCCATGGACGACGTAGCCCTGGCCCGTGCCTTCCACGTGCTGGCCATCTTCCACTGGATTGGCGGCATGGCCTTCGTGACGCTGGTGGTTCTACCGCTGGCGCGTCGCGCCGCCGATCCGCACGATGGCCTTGCCCTTTTCGAGTCGATCGAGAGACGCTTCTCTCCGCAGGTCCGCCTGTCGGTGTCCTTGGCGGGTCTCAGCGGCTTCTACATGGTCGAGCGCCTCGATGCCTGGCCGCGCTTCCTCGACCCCGCGCAGTGGTGGCTCGGTGCCATGGTGCTGCTGTGGCTGTTGTTCATGACCATCTTGTTCGTCGTCGAACCCGCCATCGGGCCTCGCCTGCTCGAAGCGGGGCGCTCCGACCCTGCAGGTCTTCTGAGCTGGGGCGCGCGGGTGCATTGGCTGCTGCTTGGGGCGAGTGCTGTCGTTGCAGGGAGCGCCGTCCTGGGTACGCATGGACTACTGGGGTAACTGCGATGTGGCGCGCTCTCCTTCTGGCGACAATGCTCCTGATCACCGCCTGCACGGCTGCGCCGCCTGCGTCGCCGGAACGGCTTGCCGAATGCAACAAGCTGTTCGGCCTGTGGGCACGCTATGAGCAGCACTGGACGTTTCACCATACCGGCCAGCGCGCGCGCGCCGAACTGGCGCTCGATGACTGCCAGCACGGGCGCTACGAGGAAGGCATTGCCGAGCTGAAGCGCCTCCTGCGACGCAGCGGCTTTACTCTCGCCGACTAACCGCGGCCGACGAAAGGCATCTTCGTTGCCATCACGGTCATGAACTGCACGTTGGCGTCGAGTGGCAGGCTGTCCATGTAGAGGATGGCATTGGCCACCGCGGAGACGTCCATGCGCGGCTCGGCGATGGTCGTGCCGTTGGGCTGCAGGACACCCTTGGTCATGCGGTCGGTCATCGGCGACACGGCGTTGCCGATGTCGATCTGGCCGCAGGCGATGTCGTAGGCGCGGCCGTCGAGCGACGTCGACTTGGTGAGGCCGGTGATGGCGTGCTTGGTCGAGGTGTAAGCGACCGAGAAGGGCCGCGGCGCGTGCGCCGAGATCGAGCCGTTGTTGATGATGCGGCCGCCGCGCGGCGACTGGTCCCGCATGATCTTCATGGCTTCCTGCGTGCACAGGAACGGACCGGTGAGGTTCGCCGCCACCACGCTCAGCCACGTCTCGTAGGGCAGTTCCTCGAGCGGCACGGGCGGGGCACCGCCACCGGCATTGTTGAACAGCAGGTCGAGCCGGCCCCAGGTGGCCTTCACCCTGGCGAACAGCGCCACGATGTCGTCGCGCTTCGTGACGTCGGTCGGCACCGCGAGCGCGTTCGGCGCATTGTTGCCGGCCATCGAAGCCGTCTCGTCCAGCGCATCCTTGCGCCGCCCTGCCAGCGCGACCTTGTAGCCGTTGTTCAGCAGGGCGAGCGCGGAGGCGCGGCCGATGCCGCTGCCCGCGCCGGTGACGACGGCGATCTTTCCACTCATGTGTTGGTTTCCTCTCCTCGAAGGAGCGGACCCTAGCAGACCGGCGCCCCGCAATTGAAGCGCGTTGCGTTACGAGAGTGTCGCGACGTAGGCGCGCCAACCGCCCAGAGAGGTGATGTCCTTGGCGCCCTGCGCCGCGTGTGCCTCGCAGAGGAAACCCGGGACCTCGGTTCCATCGGCCAGGCTCACCGTGCCGAGGCCGAGCGGAGCAGGGATGCGGCGCAGCAGGTCGCCGATCCTCTCGGCGGGCAGGCTCCAGACCTCCAGTTCGATCGAGCCGCCGCCCTCGGCCACGCGCACGAGGCCCGGCCGCTGTGGGGGGCCGCCGGGCAGGGCGTAGAAGCGATAGGCGGGGGCGGTCTTGCCGGTGCTCTGCAGGTGCCCGCCGAGTTCCAGAAGCTGGCCGTTGAGGGGGAGGCCGCTCATATGCGCGCCGACCACGGCGATCGGCACGCGATCCTCCACCACAACGGGATCGCATTCGGCTTGCGGCAACCGGCTCATCGTCTTGCCGAGCGGCAAAGGCACCGCGCGTTGCCAGCGTGCGCCGAAGGCCAGTAGGGCGCGCTCGGCATGGGCGCGCGCGATCAGGGTGATGCCGAACGGCATGCCGTCGGGGCGGAAACCCGCGGGGGCGGCGAGCGCTGAGAGGCCGAAGAAGTTCACGAAGTTGGTGTAGTGGCCGAGATGCGAGTTGTAGAGCACCGGCTCGCGTTCCAGATCGGCCAGCCTGTAGATCGTGCCGGCCGTGGGCGCGGCCAGGAAATCGAGCCCCTCCATTTGCGCGAAGGCGCGCGCTTTCAGCTCGGCGAGTCGGTACTGGCCCTCGAACGCATCGACGGCGCTGTACTCGAGGCCGCTCAGCACGATCTGCCGTGTCGTCGGCCAGACGCCGGCCGTGTCATCGGCGGCCTCCATGAAGGCGCCGACCGCCGCGGTGCGCTCGGCGACCCAGGGGCCGTTGTAGAGAAGCTGCGCGGCGTCGCGGAACGGCGCGTAGTCGATCTCGACAGGCGTGCCGCCCAGTCCCTTCAGCCGCTCGATCGACTGGGCATAGAGCACGGCATAGGCGGTGTCGCCGAAGAACTCCGCGTCCTTCGTGCCGAGGATTCCGAAACGAAAGGTCCGGCCGATGGCGGGTGTGATCTTCGGCTCGGCGACGACCGCCAGTACGGCATCGGCATCGGCGCAGGAGAGCGCGAAAATGGACGTGCAATCGAGCGAGCGGCAGGCCGGCACCATGCCCTCGTTGCTGAGCAGGCCGGGCGTCGGCTTGAGACCGACGATGTTGTTGAAGCCGGCCGGCACGCGGCCCGACCCGGCCGTGTCGGTACCCAGTGAGAAGCTGACGAGTCCCGACGAGACTGCCACCGCCGATCCCGAGCTCGACCCGCCGGGCACGTACGACGCATCGAACGGATTGCGCGGTACGCCATAGGGGGAGCGCACACCGACGAGGCCGGTCGCGAACTGGTCGAGGTTCGTCTTGCCGATGACGATTGCGCCAGCGTCCACGAGGCGGTGTACGACGTCGGCGGACGCCTTCGCCTCATAGGCGAAGCCCGGGCAGGCTGCGGTCGTCATCATCCCGGCGACGTCGAGATTGTCCTTCACCGCGAAGGGCACGCCATAGAGCGGCAGCCGGTCGATCTCGCCGCGCCTTGCATCGAGCGCTACGGCCTGCGCCCGGAGATCGGCGTCGGATGCCCGCGAGATCCAGACCTTGTCGTCGCCCGCATCTGCGATGCGCTTCAGCAACTCGCCGATCGTCTGTCGCACGTCGAGCGTGCCGGCGCGATAGGCGCCCAGCAGAGCGTGAATCCCGAGATCTAGGAAGCCTGTCATGGGCCGGTTGTAGACAAGCGCCACGGCATTTGCAGCCTCCAGATTCGCGCAGGCATTGGCACGGTCCTTGCCTCCTGGCTCGAGCGGAAAACGGGAGGGCGAGGGTACGCCATGAAGCGTCGCGCGCATGAAACGGCGGCCAGGCTGGCAATCCTGAAGATTCTTCGGCAGCTTGGACGCGAACTGGGGGCGAGCTACCGGCTCATGCGGCGCGATCTCCACGTCGTCTGAAGACCGACCGTCCGAGTGAATGAAAGAAGGAAGCGCATGGCCGAAGAGAAGCGTGACGTGGCGCGCATGGTCGAGGAGGGCGCGAAGACTGCGGGCCTCACGATCGCGCCCGAGTATCTCCCCAACGTGATCCTGAACGTCGAGCGCTCGCTGATGATCGCGCGACCGCTGCTCGAACTGGAACTCGAGGACGAGCTGATGTCGGCTCCGGTGTTCCGGCCATGAGCGATCCCCTGTCGAAGACCGCGACCGCAACGGAAATCGCGGGCGCCGTGATGAGCGGCAAGGTCAAGGCTGCCGCCGTGATCGACGCTACCCTGAAGCGTATCGAGGCGACCGAGCCCACGATCAACGCCTTCACCGATGTCGTGGCCGAACGGGCCGCTAAGCGCGCGGCCGAGATCGATGCCGGCCTGCATCGCGGGCCGCTGCTGGGCGTGCCCTTTGCGGTCAAGAACCTGTTCGACATCGCCGGCCTGCCGACCCGCGCCGGTTCGAAGATCAACGTCGACGGCCCGCGGGCCGAGCGCGACGGCGCTCTGGTGCGCAAGCTCGAAGCGGCCGGCGCGATCCTGGTGGGCGGCCTCAACATGGGCGAGTACGCCTACGACTTCACCGGCGAGAACGCCCACTATGGGCCGTCGCGCAATCCGCATGACCCGACGCGCATGTCGGGCGGCTCGTCCGGCGGTTCGGGCGCGGCGGTGGCGGCGGGCGAGGTGCCGCTCGCGCTGGGCTCCGACACCAATGGCTCGATCCGCGTGCCGTCCTCGCTGTGCGGCCTGTTCGGGCTGAAGCCGACCTATGGCAGGTTGAGCCGCGCCGGATCGTTCCCCTTCGTCGATTCCTTCGACCATCTCGGACCGATCGCCCGCTCGGCCGAGGATCTGGCGCTTTCCTTCGATGCCATGCAGGGCTGGGATTCGGACGACCCGGTCTGTACCGACCGGCCAGCCGATCCGACCCTGCCGCGGCTGGTTGACGGTATCGACGGGCTGCGCATCGCCATCGCCGGCGACTACTTCGCCAAGGGCGGCGAGCCCGAGGCATTCGAAGCCGTCGCGACCGTGGCCAAGGCGCTGGGCGCCACGAAGACCGTCGTGCTGCCGCAGGCAGCGGCGGCACGCGCCGCAGCCTATGTGATCACCGCCATCGAGGGCGCGCAGCTGCATCTGCCCCGGCTGCGCACCCGGCCGCAGGATTTCGATCCCGACACGCGCGAGCGTTTCATGGCCGGCGCCCTGCTGCCGGGCGCCTGGTACGTGAAGGCGCAACGCTTTCGCCGCCAGTACCGGGCGCAGGTGCTCAAGCTGTTCGAGGAGGTCGACGTCATCCTGGCGCCCGCCACGCCGTGCACCGCGCCGAAGCTCGGCCAGACGATGATGACGCTGGACGGCGTCGAGCTGGCGGTGCGCGCCAATCTCGGCATCTACACCCAGCCGATCTCCTTCATCGGCCTGCCGGTCGCGGTGGCGCCGCTGCAGCGAGCCCGCGGCCTGCCGATCGGCGTGCAGCTGATCGCCAAGCCCCACAACGAACAGGCCGCATTACGCGTGGCCGCCCATCTGCAGAAGCTCGGCGTCGCCGCCGCGCCGCCCGCGTAAGGAGTAGTCATGGAGATCAACATCCCGGAAGTCGTCGCCGAAGTGACGGCGGCCTTCAATCGCTACGAGGCGGCGCTCAACAGCAACGACGTCGAGGTGCTGGACGAACTCTTCTGGAAGAGCCCGCACACGCTGCGCTACGGCGTCGGCGAGCAGCTCTACGGCTATGACCAGATCGCCGCGTTCCGCTCGGGCCGCAACCCCCAGTTCGTGCCGAACCGCGACCTGCTGAAGCTCTGGATCGTCACCTACGGCCGCGACTTCGGCACGGCGAACTGCGAGTTCCAGCGCCACGGCGCGAGCAAGCCCGGCCGGCAGAGCCACACCTGGATGCGCACGCCCGACGGCTGGCGCATCGTCGCCGCCCACGTCTCCCTGCTGGGCGAAGCGACGCCGATGAAGAGTTAGTTCTTTCCCTGTGCTGCCGGCGTAAGCTCGGCGGCATGAAAAAGCTTCTCCTGACCCACGCCCCGCTCGCGCGGCGGCAGTACTACGGCATCCGGGCCCTCACACGGCTGCAGGAGCTGGTCGAGGTCGTTCTGCACGAGGGCGAGGCGCCGCTCGATGCGCAGGGCGTGATTGGGATGGCGCGCGGCGCCGACTTCATCGTCGCCGACCGGGCGACGGCGATACCGGCGGTCGTGTTCGAGAGCCTGCCGGGACTGCGCGTGGTGATGCGCAGCGCCATCGACATCCGCAACATCGACGTGGAGGCGGCCTCGCGTGCGGGTGTTCTCGTCACCCAGGCGGAAGCAGGCTTCGTGCAGTCTGTGGTGGAACTCACGCTGGGATTCTTGGTGGATCTTTCCCGCGGCATTACGCGGGCGGCGACGGCGTATCATGAGGGGACGAAGCCCGAGATCAGGGTTGGACGGCAACTCGGCGGCTCGACCGTGGGCCTCATCGGGTACGGCCGGATCTCGCGCGCGCTCGCGCCTGTCCTGGCCCAGCTCGGCATGACCGTGCTGGTGTCCGATCCCTATGCCCAGTCCGACGATCCGCGGTTCGGGAAGCTGCCGATGGGGGACCTGCTCGCCCGGGCCGACTACGTGATCTGCCTCGCGATCGCCAACGAGGAGACCGAGAACCTGCTCGATGCCGAGGCCTTCGCGCGCATGAAGCCGGACGCCTTCTTCATCAACATGTCGCGGGGGAACCTGGTCGATGAAGCCGCGCTTGCGAAGGTCTTGGCCGAGGGGCGCATTGCCGGCGCCGCCATGGATGTCGGCCGCGCGCCCGACCAGATGCCGTCGCCGGAACTCGCACGCCTGCCCAACGTCATCGCCACGCCGCACATCGGCGGTCTGACGCCGCCCGCCAGCGAGAGCCAGGCCATGGATACGGTCCGCCAGGTCGAGGCACTAGTGAAAGGCGAGGTGCCTCCAGGCGCGGTCAACGTTTCGAGCTGGACCCGCCGGGGTTGAAAAGCATCTTCGGCAGGCGCATGTGCACTGCATGCGAACACCGAAGGATCTGATCGCCGTCCATGTCCCGAGCGAGGATCTGGGAGACTACAATCTCACCCAGACCGGCTGGTATGCGATGGACGACGGTGGCCACGTCATCCTCGGGCCGTTCGAGAGCCTTGCCCAATGCGACCGGGCGATCCGCGACCGGCTGCAGCAACAGAAGTCGTGAGCCGGCGCGGATAGCCGTCCTGGCT
>JAGNNA010000158.1 GCA_017990895.1 Reyranella sp. | reverse complement strand
GCCGAAGGCGGCCTTCAGCACGTCGGCCTGGCGCGGCCGGGTGCGGAACTGCCAGCCGCCGGCCACAGTGACGATCTCGTAGGGCCGCGCGGCCAGTTCGTTGCACACATCCTCGATCAAAAGATCGATGCTGCAGCTTGTGCCGACGATGCGGGCGAGCAGGTCGCGCGTCACCGGTTCGGGCGAGGCGAAGATGACGGCCTCGACGCGCGTCATCCATTCGCGCCAGCGCAGTTCCGGCGGCAAGCCGTCGAGTTCGGTATCGAGCAGGCCAGTCGTTTCGCGCGCGGGTCTTGCCATGGCTAAAGCCCGTAGAGCCGGAAGGTGGCGCGGCCCGACAGTTCGCGCACCGCCTCGAACTGGTGCAGCCGCTCGAACAGGCGGCGGCTGGCCCAGCGCGTCATCGTCCTGGTCGTCAACGATCCGGACACGGCGTCGTCGGTCATCAACAGCGCGATGACGTCGCCGGCGGCCTTCGAGCGCAGTGTCGCTTTGCACTTAACCATGAGAATCGCTCGTCAATGATTTCAGCAAGTTAGCCCTGCACTTAATTTGAGAATTAGCAGTTAATTTGATAATCTGACTTGGCGTATGGCACTTAATGTGAGAATCAGGTCTCGTGACCTTTTCCCCGTGAGCCACGATGATTGATTCATTCCCCGACGCGATTGACGAACAGCTTTGGGATGAAGCGTGCCGCCGCGCGGATATGATCCGCGATTTCCTGAAGCATCGAACGAGCGGCTCAACTATCGACAATGTCGCCGGCCTAGCGGCCCAGCTCGAACTGAGCCAGGCGACAACCTATCGATTGATTAATCTATTCAACGCCGGTGGGAACGTCATGTCGCTGGTGGATCGCAAGCCCGGGCGTCCCGAAGGGCATCGCGCCCTCGACGAGGAGCGGGAAGAGATCATCCGCACGACGATCGCGAGCTTCTATCTGAAACGGAACCGGCCGAGTATCTCGCGGCTGGTCCGGGAAGTGCAAATGAATTGCATATCGGCCGGCCGCAAGCCGCCGCATCGGCGCACGATCGAAGCCCGCCTTGAGGACATCGACCTCCAGAAGCGTGCCAAGCGGCGCGGTGAAAAGAAGATCGTGAAAGCGACCACGGCAACGCCTGGAGCGTTCAGCGCGTCGCGACCGTTGGCGGTTGTCCAGGTTGACCACACCAAGGCTGACATTTTTGTCGTGGACGAGGAAACCCGGTTGCCGATCGGTCGACCGTGGCTGACGCTGGCAATGGATGTTTGCAGCCGAATGGTGACCGGGTTCTACCTCACGATGGAAGCGCCCTCCAGGTTATCGACCAGTCTCTGCCTACTGCATTCGGTGTTCGACAAATCCGCATGGCTGAGGGAGCGGGAGATCGTCGAACCGTGGCCCGTCGCTGGCCTGCCGGAAACGCTGCATGTTGACAACGGCGCCGACTTTCGCAGCCGGGCCTTCAAGAGAGGGTGCCAAGACGCAGGCATCGCGATCGATTGGCGCCCACCGGGCGAGCCGCATTTTGGCGGCCACATCGAGCGCCTGATCGGCACGCAGATGGGGTCGCTGCACCTGCTGCCCGGGACAACGTTCAGCAATGCGGAGGAACTTGGTGAATACGATTCAAAGCGGCATTCGGCGCTCACGCTGCGTGAACTCGAGCGCTATATCGCTCTCGACATTGTCGGGTCCTATCACCAGTCGATCCATAGCAGCCTCGGCAGGCCGCCGATAGCGGTCTGGCGAGAGCACGAGGGGGAGATCCCGCTGCGGCTACCTCAGGATCGGATGCAGTTCTGGCTAACTTTTTTGCCCGAACAGGAGCGCACATTGCGACCGGATGGCATCCATCTCTTCAAGTTGCGGTACTGGTCACCCGCCCTTAGCGCCGACGTCGGTCGGACGGGGCGACGGCTTCTCGTCAAGTATGATCCACGCGACTTGTCGCGCATCTTCGTAAGACGTCCATCTGGCAACTTCGTGGAAGCACGTTATGCCGATGTGACGTTGCCGTCAGTTACCCTTCGGGAAGTTATGACTGCTCGACGCACGTTGCTTAGGAAAGGCCGAGGCGAGGTCAATATGCGCACAATCATGCGGACCATCATGGCGCAGCGCGAACTCGTCGACGCCGCGGTGAAAAAGACTGCTGCGGTTCGGCGCGGGACGGGGAGTGGTTCGAAATCCAAGGTGGATGAGGCGGGCTGGGGCTCGCTTCGCGGCGTCGATTCCAGCAAACCCGTACCCTTTGTCGAGGATACGGATTGAGCTGCCATGGATGATGAAATCTCCCACCTGACACCCGCCGCCGCGGCGCTTCTCGCCGAAAGCGATGAGCGGCGCATTCGGGCGATACGATCGCGTCGATGGGTTCTCTACCCGCGCGCCAAGCAGGCTCTTGATCGTTTGAGCCGGCTCCTCGATCATCCGCGAGGCACGCGCATGCCTTCGGTCGCAATTTATGGCGACAGTGGTATGGGCAAAACCATGATCATGAAGAAGTTCAGGGACGAACACCCGCCAAGCTTCAGTCCGGTGAGCGGCACTTTGAGAACACCGGTTCTCGCCATGGAGATGACCAGCCGGCCCGGAGAACGGCGGTTCTACGCCGAACTGCTTACCCTGCTCGGAGCACCGCAACGGCCGCGCGCCGACATCGCCCAAATGGAGCAAGCCGCACTGCGGATCATGGAGGCGATTGGCGTGCAGGTCCTGGTCATCGACGAGGTGCACAATATCCTCGCCGGGTCCTACCGCGAGCAGCGGATCGTGCTGAACACGCTACGCTTTCTCAGCAACCGTCTGCAGATCTCGCTCGTCTGCTTCGGCGTCAACGAGGCGCGAGAGGCGATCAGCGGCGACGTCCAGCTGGCGCGCCGGTTCGAGCAGTTCACCTTGAGCCGATGGGCAGCAAACGAACAGTTCGAAAACCTCGTAGCGTCGATCCTTCGCAACACGCCGCTTGAAAAGCCATCCGTGCTCACCGCGAAATCGTTGCGCCGAATGCTCCAGATCACCGAAGGCATCACGTCGAACATCTTTCACATGATCAACAATCTCGCCATCGATTCTATCAAAAGCGGTCATGAACATATCACCGACGAGGCCGTCGAGAATTGGGAGCCGGAGTTCGATGCGGAAGCGGCCTTCGCATAATATAGGCAATTCGCCGGACCGGCAGTTACCGGTGGTTCTGTCGCCAGTAGCCGACGAGCTTCTGTCATCCTGGATCAGCCGGCACGCCGCATTCTATGGCGTGCCACCTATGAACATGCTCCAACACTGCCTGCCGGAAGCCACATCGCTACGCGCGGTGGACCTGCAACTCACCAACAAGCAGGCGATCCGCCTCGCTCGCATGTTCGCAACTGATGCGAAGTTCGTGCGCGGAATGACCTTTGCCAACGTCCCACCGATATCTCATCGCTTGATCGCCTCCAAACCGATACAGTTTTGCCCGAAGTGCATGCGAGATGTGCAGGACGCTACGGCGTTCAGGCGAACCCAGTTCCTGGGATGGTGGCTCACTTGCTCCTCCTGCGGATCGCGGCTTCGCGATAGCGGCGAGCAAGACGCCCCCTCCCCTTTCCGCCACTATTGGAGTTCCGCCCTCCATGGCAAGAAGTTGATCGAAGATGTCTCAGACAAACGTCTTCGATCCTGGGCATCGCCGATCGATATTGCGCGGCTCCTCCTGATGCGCCGCATACCAAAGACCCTAAGTTCGGATATTTGTCTGGAACGCTTCAGGGTTCTCGGCGCCATTATCCCGGAGTTTGACGACATCGTTTCTGATAGGCGGATATCCATGCCCTCTGCGGGAACGCCAATCCTGTCCTTACGCCTGCGCCCAGCATTGCTGGCAGGAATCTCCATCGTGAACCGCCACGGTCCGAAAATACTCGAGATGCTCCACTGCCATACAGTTGGCGAAAACCGCACCCGTTTCGGCAAGCTGGTCGCCGAGATTCTCGCTCAAAATCACCTATCGCCTGGTTCAGAACAATTGCAGTTAATTTGAGAATCAGAGCGACTGGATTCGCACATTAAATGCCAAAGCCGATCGGAACGGCCGCATTCTTACGGTTAAGTGCCAAGCGACAGGAGGCCGTCGTCGGCCGTCGCGACATCTGGTTCGGCGATGGCTGGCGCGACACGCCGGTCTATCGCCGCGCGGCCCTGCCGGCGGGCGCGGTGCTGCACGGGCCGGCCATCGTCGAACAGATGGATTCCACCACCGTCATCGAGCCCGGCGCGCGCGCCGAGGTCGATCCGCTCGGCAATCTCATCGTGACCATAGGGGACGAAGATGAGTGAGTTTTCGCCCGTACTCCTGTCCGTCATCCAGAACGGGCTGAGCCACATCGTCGACGAGATGGACCTGGCGACCGAGCGTTCGGCCTTCAATCCGGCGATGTCGGAATCGCGCGACCGCGCCAGCGGCATCTACAGCGTCGACGGCGGGGCGGTGATCGCGCAGGGCGAAACCGGACTTCCCATCTTCATCGGCGTGATGAAGTTCGCCGTGGCGGCGGCGGTGGAGGCGTTCCCGGAACTGGCGCCCGGCGACATCGTCGCCCTGAACGACCCCTATCTCGGCGGCACCCACCTGATGGACACCAAGCTGGTGAAGCCGTTCTTCTATCGCGGGAAGCTGTTCTGCTATCTCGCCAACACCGGGCACTGGGTCGATGTCGGCGGCAGCGTGCCCGGCGGCTTCAACTCCAAGGCGACCGAGATATTCCAGGAAGGGCTGCGCATCCCGCCGATCCGGCTGTTCCGCGAAGGCAAGCTCGACCGCGACCTTCTCGAGCTGATCCTGACCAACATGCGCCTTCCCGAGGAGCGCATGGGCGATCTCCAGGCGCAGCTGGCCGGCATCAATGTGGGCGAGCGGCGGCTTACCGAGTTCCTCGACAAATACGGCGCAGACACCGTTTCGGCCTATATCGGCGAGCTTTCGCGGCGTTCGGAAAAGCAGATGCGCAGCGCGATAGAACGCCTGCCGGACGGCCGCTACTCGTTCGAGGCCAAGATCGATTCCGACGGCATCGTCTGGAAGCCGATCAACCTCGCCCTCGACCTGACAATCGACGGCGACGAGCTGGTGTTCGACTTCTCGCGCTCCGATGCGCCGGTCGCCGGGCCGCTCAATTGCAGCTTCCCGGCGACGGCCGCCGCGGTCTATCTCAGCATCAAGCACATCTTTCCCGACATCCCGATCAATGACGGCTGCTTCCGGCCAGTCCGCATCGTCGCCCCGGAGACCACGTTCCTCAATGCGCGCTATCCCAAGGCGGTGTCGGGTTCCTCGGCCGAGGTGTCGATGCGCATATGCGACGTCGTGTTCGGCTGCCTCGCGCAGGCCGCGCCCGACCTCGTGCCCGCCGCGAGCTTCGGCACCGTCTCCAACTTCACCATCGGCGGCTTCGACCCCGTGCGCGGCAAGCGCTACATCATGTTCCGCTTCTCCGGCGGCGGCTATGGCGGACATCCGATCTCCGACGGCCTGACCAACGGCTGCGGCGCGATCTCGATGGCGCGGACCTCCTCCATCGAGGTGCAGGAACAGCTCTATCCGGTGCGCTTCGAATATTACCGGATGAAGCAGGGGTCGGCCGGCGCCGGCAAGAACCGCGGCGGCTTCGGCACCGAGTATCTGGTGCGGCTGACGGCGGGCGAGGGCGTCGGCAGCGTCATGGGCGACCGCGGCGTCTTCGGTCCCTATGGCCTGCACGACGGCCACGAGGGGGGCAAGGCCGAGGTCGAGTTCCACCGCGACGGCGAACGTTTCGTGCCCCGCCACATCACCAAGGAAGAGGTCATCCCGTTGAAGGCGGGCGACGCGGTGCGCATCGCCTCGCCGGGCGGCGGCGGCTGGGGCAACCCGCTGGAGCGCGACGTCGAGGCGGTGCGCAAGGATGTCGAGCGCGAGCTGCTCGGCGCGGACGAGGCGAGGACGATCTACGGCGTCGTGCTGGACCGCAACGAGCAAGGCCGGCTCGTCGTCGACGCCGACGCCACCTCGGCCGAGCGCGCGGGGAGCGACGCGCGATGACGACGAACGAACGCGCGGCCATCCGCGCCGACTACGAGGCGCTCTTCAGTCTCTGGGACCCCTCACTTGACGGATTGCTTCGGATTTCGCCCGAAACGGTCCGGCATTTTCTCGCCTATGCGGCGGTCCCGTGGTCTTCGCCGGCCCTGACGAAGAAGGAAAAGGCGCTGCTGAGCCTTGCCGTTCATGTGTCCGCGACCACGCTGTATGCACCGGGGATCGAGTATTACGGCAGGCTCGCCCGCCATCACGGGGCAACGAAAGCCGAAGTGGTCGAGGTTATCCAGATCGTCAGCGTCGTCGGCATCCACGCGGCCACCACAGGTCTGCCGATCGCCTTCGACGTCTTCGCCGACGAACCCGAAGCGGCGGAGGGCGACGCGCACGCCAGCCTGCGCGAAAGCTTCGCGGCGAAGCGCGGCTACTGGAACGACATCCTCGAAAGCCTGCTGCGGGCGTCGCCTGCGTTCCTGGAAAGCTACACGGAATTCTCGTCGGTGCCGTGGCGCGAGGGCGCGCTGCCAGCCTGTTTCAAGGAACTGCTCTATGTCGCGATGAACGCATCGGCGACACATCTGTTCGAGCCGGGGCTGAATATCCACATCGCCAATGCCCGCCGGCACGGCGCGACGCTGCCGCAGCTCGTGGAAGTGCTTCAACTGACGGCGCTTCTGGGGCAGGCCAGCCTTTCCCTCGGCGCCGCCGCGCTCGCCGATGCATTTTCCGGCACGGAGGTCCAGCCATGAGCAATGAGGAGGGGCATGTCGCCTTGACGATCGCAGAGGCCGAGGGGCTGGTTCGCGCCAGCCTCGAAGCCGTGGGCCACACATCCGAGGAGGCGGCGATCGTCACCGATCACTTGCTCGACACGGAGTTGCGTGGCCTGAAGTATGGCGGTCTTTCGCGCGCGCTCTCCATCGTGCGCAAGCTGACGCTGGAGCCGGAGATCCGCGCGCCGATGCGCATTGCCCACGAGACGCCGCTCTCTGTGCGCATCGACGGCGGCGCGCAGGCCGGCTATCTCGTTGGCTACCGCGCCACGCAGATGCTGATCGACAAGGCGAAGGTGCATGGCATCGGCGTCGCCAGCGTGCATAACACCTATTACACCGGCATGCTTTCCTACTACGCCGAGATGGTGACGCGCGAGGATCTGGTCTTCTTCGCCGCCGGTTCCTCGGCATGGCATGTCGCGCCGCATGGCAGCAACGAGAGCCGTCTTGGAACGAACCCGATCGCATTCGGCTTTCCCACCGGAGGAGTGCCGATCATCACCGATGTCGCGATGTCGAGTTGCATGCACAGCGAGGCGATCTACCTGCACCGGACGGGAAAGCCGCTGCCCGAAGGCATCGGCTATGACGCCGAAGGCAGCCCGACGCGCGATCCGCTCGCGGCATTGGAAGGCGCCTTTGCCACCTGGGGCGGGGCGAAGGGCACGTCGATCTCGATCGCGGTCCAGCTGCTGGGCATATTCGGGGGAAGCGCGGTCCAGCCCAGTCAGGCGGTGGATTGCGCGTTGTGCCTGATCGCGATCCGACCTGACCTGCTCATTCCCGCCGACCAGTTAAAGGCCAATGTCCGCGAGTTCGCCGACAGGATTCGTGGCGCGCGGCCCCTCGATGCGGATTCCGCTCCGCGCTTGCCCTTCGAGCGGTCGAACCGGGAGCGGGAGCGCAACCGGCGGCGCGACCGGATCGAGGTTCCTCGGGCGATCTACGACGAGCTTCGGCAGGCTGCAACATCCCGCCGCCTGCATTCGCTGGAGACCAGCGAACACCCGTCAGGACCGATGTTATGAGCCGGCAGGAAGACTGCGCCCGCCGCCAATAATCGTCAAAGGACTGCCCCGGAGGGCGAACGGGGCTCTCGGCACCCATCCATTCCGGTGCAAATCATACCCCGGCACACGGATTTTACAGGGACCATGGGGTCGGGCCACTTCAAGATGTGCAGGATGCCGCTGCTGACGCGTCGGTCATCGACCCGGGGCTTGCCAGGCTGCTTCCAGTGATCGCGCATGGCTTCCTCCATGCCCCCGGACCCGCCGCAGATGCGCGAAGAAGCGCAGGGGCCTCGGGACAGGCCCGCGATGCGCTGATCTGGAAAGGCGGCAGGGACGATCGGTAACAGGAAACCGCGATCTGTCGGCTTTCACTCCATTCGGACGAAAAGGATGCGCCATCGAGACTCGGGATCGAACAGCCGGACGGACCGGCTCAATAGGTGTCGAAGGCGTGCTCGCTCTCGTAGTCGCGCGTCTGGGCCAGCATGCGCACGGCGGCGTTGGCGGCGCCGAGCCCGCGATAGCCGTCGCGTTGGACCACCTCGAAGAACAGGCCGTTGAGCGCGCGCGTGTAGAGCTGGAAATAGGTCCCTGCCTCGTCGCGGTCGTAGAGGATGTTCAGCTCCCGCATCGCCGTCACCGTCTCGGCCGGCAGGTCGAAGCGCAGATTGAGGTCGTCATGATAGTTCGCGGGCACCTCCAGCACCATCTCGCGCGGCAGGCGGCGCACGAAGGCGAAGATGTCGTCGGTGGCGAAGGCAAAGTGATGGTAGGCGGCCAACCCCGTCCGTTCGAGGAAGCGGCGCGTCGTGGTCGCCGTTTCCTGCGACGAGTTGAGCGACATCCGCACCCGGCCGTTGCCGTTGGCGACGACGCGGCTGCGCACGGTGCCGTGTGGATCGAGGACGTCGCGCTGCCGCTCGGACCCGAAGCCGAAGATGGCGCGGTAGAACAGAAGCTCCGACAGGAACAGATTGGGCCGCAGCGCCTGCGCGAAGTGGTCGATGCGCGTCAGACCCGGCTGGGCGGGAGCGGCGGCGGATGCGGCCGCCATCGGCTCGAACATCCCGGCGAAGAAGGGGCTGTCCTCAAGGGCCGCCTCGAGCAGGTAGAACACGCTGCCGGCCGGCCCGCGGACCAACGGCAGCGGATAGGAGGCACCCTCATCCTCCACCCCGGCATCGGCGCCCACCCGGCGCGCCAGCGAAGCTGCGTCGCCGACGCGCAGGCCGAGCGCGCTGATCGAAAGACCCTGCGTCAGGTAAAAGGAATGGGCGAGCCCGCTGGTCTCCTCGTTGACGAGAAGCCGGATGTCGCCCTGGCGATGGAGCTCGATGGCGGCGGCGCGCTTCCGGTGGGTGGCGACGAAACCAAGCGCGGCCAGCACACGGCGCAGCTCCTTCGCGTCCTCGCCCTGGCACGCGATCTCGAGAAAGGCGATGTCCCGCACCGCGTCGCCGCCGGCGCTGTCCGCGCCCTCGACAAGGTCGAGCGCGCGCATGGCGTCCCTGGCGATCAGCGCCGGCTTCAGGGCCCTTATCTGCTCGTTGAACACCTCGACCGAGACCGGGCCATCATAGCCGCGCCGCGCCAGCGCGGCGACGAGGTCGGCGACCGGCAGATTGCCCTGCCCCGGCAGGAGGCGGAACGCCTCCGTCAGCAGCCGCTGGTCGATGCGGGTGATCGGCGCGTCGGCGATGTGGACGAGGAAGATGCGCGCGGGGTCGACCGCGTCGAGCCCGGCGAGCCCGGCATCGGCGGCGAAGCTATGGACCGCGTTGACGACGAGGCCGAGATTGGGCCGCGCAGCCTTCCTCACGATCTCCCAGGCGTCGCGATAGCTGCGGACATGCGTGCTGCTGGCCAACGCCTCGTAGCCGACACGCAGGCCGCGCGCCGCCGCGATGTCGGCCAGCTCGCCGAGGTCCGCCGCCGCCCGGTCCGGATCGTCCAGCGCGTCCGGCCGGGTGTTGGCGCACACCACCAGCATCTGCGCGCCGACGCGCATGGCGAGATCGATGAAACGCCCGGCGCGGCGCACCGCCCAGGCGTGCTCCGTCTGCGGCAGCGCCTCGAAGTCGCGCAGCGATTGCAGGCTGAGGACGGCGATGCCGTTGCCGGCGGCCAGCGCGGCGACATCCTCGGGCGCGCCGTCGAAGCCGACGATATCCTCGCGGAACACCTCGATGCCGGCGAAGCCGGCCTCGGCGGCGGCGATGATCTTCTCCTCCAGCGGGCCGGAGAAAGACAGCGAAGAGATCGCGCGCAGCATGGATGTGTCCTCCCTCGATGGCAAAGCCGTGTCGCGCCGCGGCGCTCAGCCCGCTACGCCCAGATGGGCGACCAGCGCCTCGATGCCGAGGACGTAGCCGTGCGGGCCGAAGCCGGCGATCATGCCCAGCGCCACCTTGGAGACGTAGGACAGGTGCCGGAACTCCTCGCGGCGGTGTATGTTCGACAGGTGGACCTCCGCCACCGGCAATTCGACGCTGGCGATGGCGTCCATGATCGCGACGGAAGTGTGGGTCAGCGCGCCGGCGTTGAGCACGATGCCGGCATGCTTCCCCCTGGCCTCGTGAATCCAGTCGATCAGGATGCCCTCATGGTTCGACTGGCGAAAGTCGACGCCGACGCCGAGGCGCGTCCCGGCCTTGCGGCACAGCGCCTCGACATCGGCGAGCGTGGTCGAGCCGTAGACCTGCGGCTGGCGGGTGCCGAGCAGATTGAGATTGGGTCCGTTGAGGACCAGAAGCGAGATCGTCATCGATGCTTTCCTGTCTGTCGTTGCGGGGCGCGGATGCCGCTGCTCAGTCGGTCGCGACATGGCCGACATGGCCATCCGGCGAATAGACGTTGAGAATGTCCCAATGGCCGCTGGTCGGCGTCGGATTGTTGACCATGGCGACGTCGATGACCGTCGGCCGCCCCGAGGCGATGGCCGCCTCCAGCGCCGGCCGCAGTTCCTCGGCCGACCGCAGCCGCACGCCGTCGACGCCGTAGGCGCGGGCGATCGCCGCGTAGTCCGGCGTCTGCTCGCCGTCGGACTTGGGGAAGGTCGTGCCGTAGGTCAGCCCGTAATGCGCCTTTTGCAGCCCGGCGATGGTGCCGAAGGCGTTGTTGTTCATCACCAGCCAGATCACGCCGAGGTTTTCCGCCGCCGCCGTCGCCAGCACGGCCGGGTTCTGCCCGAAGCCGCCGTCGCCGACGAGCGAGATCACAACG
>JAGNNA010000157.1 GCA_017990895.1 Reyranella sp. | reverse complement strand
GGGCATCACGGTCGAGTCCCGCACCATCAAGGGCGCCAACCACTTCTTCCACGACTCGCTCGACAAGCTCGCGGTCGATGTCGACAAGTACGTCGCCAAGAGCCTGCTCAATCCGCCGGGCCGCGCGACGAGCAACAAGGAGCCCTGATCTAGGGTTCGTTGAGCCGGCCGCCCGTCGTCGGACGCGGCGCGCCGGTGGTTCCGGGAAAGGTCAGCGGCAGGCGCCGCAGCGAACGGACCGCGAGGAACGCGAAGGCCTGCGCCTCCAGTGCATCGCCGTCCCAACCGAGATCCTCCGCCGTCACCACCTTGCCCCGTGTCTCCTCGGCAATGGCTCGCAGCAGCGTCGGGTTGCGCGCCCCGCCGCCGCAGATCACCCATTGCGACACCGGCGCCGGAAAATGCTTCGCTGCAAGTGCGATGGCGCGGGCCGTGCCGTGCGTCAGCGTGGCGGCGCCGTCGGCAACGCCGAGCCCGTCGGCCCAGGCATCGTTGAAGTCGCCCCGATCGAGCGATTTGGGTGGCACCTTCGCGAAGAAGCGATGTTCGGCAAAGCGCTCCACCCGTCCGCGATCGACCTTGCCCGCTGCGGCCAGCGCGCCCTCCCTGTCGTAACGCTGGCCCGCGCGCCGCGCGCACCAGTCGTCGATCGGACCATTGCCCGGCCCCGTATCGAACGCCAGCAGCGATCCGTCGGCGCCGATCCAGGTGACATTGCCGACGCCACCGACGTTCACGACGGCAAGCGGACGCGGAAGGTCGGCCGCGAGGGCTGCGTGATAGACCGGAACCAGCGGGGCGCCCTGCCCGCCCGCCGCCACGTCGTCGCTGCGCAGGTCGTTCACGACCCGCACGCCCAGCGCCCGCGCGAGCGCAGCGCCGTCGCCGATCTGCCAGGTAAAGCGGCGGTCCGGCTGATGGGTGATGGTCTGGCCGTGGAAGCCCACGAGGTCGAGCGTGTCGAGATCAATTCCCGTCTTCTCGACCCAGGCGCGCACGGCTGCCACGTGCAGGTCGGTCACGAACTGCTCGGCTACTCGTGTGGTCTGCGTCTCCGCCGTGGCGCCGAACGCCGCACGGATGATGCGACGCGCCGCGTCCGGAAAGGGCACCGTCAGGCTCGGCCCGAACGCAGCCACGCGCTCGCCGTCCGTTTCGATCAGCGCCACGTCGACCCCGTCGACCGAGGTGCCGCTCATCAGCCCGAGGGCCCGCAGGAAGGATGAAGCCATGGGGGGAATGTGTTACACCCCCGGCGCCTTCGGGGACAATCAGCAAGCAATGGACCGAGCGGAAGATGTCGGGTTTCAAGTCGGATTTCATGCGCATCGTGCACGAGCGCGGCATGGTGCATCAGTGCAGTGACACCGCACACCTCGACGAACTGCTGTCGAGCGGCGTCCGCACGGCCTATATCGGCTTCGACTGCACCGCCGACTCTCTGCATGTCGGCCACCTGCTGCAGATCATGCTGCTGCGCTGGTGGCAGAAGAGTGGCCACAAGCCGATCGCCTTGATGGGCGGCGGCACGACCAAGGTCGGCGATCCTTCGGGCCGCGATGAGACGCGCCAGCTGCTCACGCCGGCACAGATCGACGCCAACATGGCGAGCATCAAGAGGAGCTTCTCCAACTACCTCACCTTCGGCGAGGGCGCGACCGACGCGGTCATGGCGAACAACGCCGAGTGGCTGGACGACCTCCTCTACATTCCGCTGCTGCGCGATGTCGGCCGGCACTTCTCGGTCAATCGCATGTTGACGATGGACTCGGTCCGCCTGCGGCTCGAGCGTGACCAGCCGCTGACGTTCCTTGAGTTCAACTACATGATCCTGCAGTCCTACGACTTCGTGGAACTGCACAAGCGCCACAACTGCATCGTGCAGATGGGCGGCTCGGACCAGTGGGGCAACATAGTCATGGGTGCCGATCTCGGTCGCCGCATGCAGGGCGCCGAGCTGTTCGCACTGACCTCGCCGCTGCTCACCACCGCGTCGGGTGCCAAGATGGGCAAGACGGCCGCCGGCGCGGTCTGGCTCAATCCCGAGCGGCTCTCGCCCTACGAGTTCTGGCAGTACTGGCGCAACACCGAGGACGCCGATGTCGGCCGCTTCCTGAAGCTGTTCACCGATCTGCCGCTGTCCGAGGTGGCGCGCCTCGAGGCGCTGCAGGGCCAGGAGATCAACGAGGCCAAGAAGATCCTCGCCACCGAGGTCACCACCCTCGCTCACGGCAAGGAGGCCGCGGAGAGCGCGGCCGAGACGGCCCGGCGCACGTTCGAGGAAGGGGCAAAGGCGGACAGCTTGCCGACAGTCGAGCTGCCCCGCATCAGGCTGAAGGCCGGCATCGCGGCATTCGAACTGATGCATGAGGCCGGCCTTGCCGACAGCAGGAACGAGGCACGCAAGCTCATCAAGGGCGGCGGCGGCCGCCTCAACGACAGGCCGATCGCCAACGACACGGCGATGGTGGGTGAAGGCGATCTCGATTCCGACGGGACGCTGAAGCTGTCGGCCGGCCGCAAGCGCCACGTACTGGTGCGTGCGGTCTAGCCCGTTCAGGGCGCGCGCTGCCCGTCCGATGATCCGGCAGGCGGGGTCGGCGCGCTGGTGCCGCCGGTGTCGGCAGGCGCGTTGAACAGATCGCGAAGGGCACCCGGCGCCATCGCCGACATCATGTTCACGTTAGTCTTGAGGTCGTCGAACGGACCGTCGAGTTGGTAGGAGACGGCGAACATGCCGCCGTCCTTGCCGCCGGTCAGAAGCGGCCCGAGCAGCGGCACGTTCGACAGGAGATTGTTCAGGGCGAAGGCCGGCACCACGATGCCGTTCAGCCGTGCGGTGTCGTTACCCAAGTCAATGACGCCCTGAGTCGTCAGGCCGATCGACTGGCCGCTGGTGCGGCCGTTCCGGATCTGGATGCGATCCCCCGCCTTGGTCAGGTTCGCGCTCAGGCTGTCGAACTGCTGCAGCGCATTGCCCGCACTGTTCAAGCCGTCGATCGCCGAATTGAGGGTGCCGATGTCGCGGCGCGGCGTCATCTTCTGGAGCCGAAAGGGTCCCATCTTGAGCGTGCCGTCGAGCGGCGGATCTGCCCAGGTGTCGTTGAACTTCCCTTCGATGTGCAGGTAACCGCCGACCAGCCCATCGATCCAGCCGGCTTCGGTGAGGAGCTGGCCGAAGTCGGCGACGTAGAAGAACAGCGTGCGGCCCTGGGCGACGGGCGTGATCCGAAGGGTCGTCCCCTTGCCCCCGCCCATGGTGAGGTTGGCCGAGGCGACCCTGTCGCCGACGAGCTCGAGGCGGCCGTTGAGATAGCCCAGAGACCCTCGCTTCAGGATGACCTTCTGCAGCTGGATCTGAGCTCGGGTGCTGGTCCGCGAGACCGGAGCGGCGCCTTTCGGCTCACGGGCCGCGACCTGGTTGCGATTGTGCAGCATGTCACGCACGCGCTGCAGTTCCAGCGCCTGCCCCTTGATCGCAACGTCGATACCACCCGGATTCCTCCGCCATTCGACGGCAATGTCGGTCTGGCCGAGCCTGACCTGCGGCAGGCTGATCTGCTGTACGCTGCCGGCGGCGTCCAACCGCACCTGCCCCTTCGTCTGCAATCCGCCGCCGCGCCCGTCGAAGTCGGCCGTGGTGATCCTGCCGCCGGCCGCCAGCTTCAGCGACATGGTCGCAAGCGCCTCCGTGCCCGCTTCCTTGCTCCAGGCAAGAGGCACCACCGACAGCTTCGCCGTCTTCAAGTCGAAGCGGCCGCCGACCTCACCGGTCCCGTTGGTCGCGACCTGATAGTGCAGGGTCGTGCCGATAGGGCCGGAGACGTAAGGTTCGATCGAGGGGAAGCCAGCCTTCTCCACGAGGCCTGCCGGTATCGTCCCCTTCACGTCGTACCTCCGGCGAAAGGGAGCCTTCGCCGCAAACATCTCGCGCCAGTTGACGTCTACGACACTGCCGTCGAGTTTGCCCTGCCCCACCACGCTCAGCTCGGAATTGCCGTACTTCACGCGTGCTGTCGCATCGGCAAGATCGATCTGCCCCACTACGTCCTTCAACGAGAATGCGGTCAGTTGCGCGTCGGCCGCGACGTCGATCTCGGCGACGGTCAGCGCATCGATCAGCGGGAAGCTCAGCGAGACGTCGACCGCCACCTGGCCGCCAAGGCGGCGATGGTCGTAGAGTGTCTCTCTGGGGAGGCCGAGCTGCGGCCGCGCCAGAAACCGCATGACGTCCTGCGCGGAGCCGCTGATCGGCAGGCGGATCGCCGCCATCTGCGGCGCCGGCTTGTCGAGGCCCGTAAGGTCGATGGTGCCGTCAGTCACCTTCAGGTTGACCGCGCTGCCACGCGCGATGTCGAAGTGCAGATTTCCGTTCTCGTAGCGGGCCTTCCCGGAAACATCCTGCATCTCCGGCATGTGGGGCATGTACCGGACGGTCAGCCCACCATAGTCGAGAAAGGCCGCCATCCGGTCCATTTTGATGTCTGCAATATGGTCGACGGGGGCGCTCGCCGCGAACTCGGCGGCGACGTCGATGGTTCCGGCGGTGACGTTGGTGATCGCCCACCGGCGACCGCCTTCGGCAAACTCCAGCGGCCAGTAGTCGGCGAGCTTGTCGACCGGGATCTGGCGAATCTCGGCGCGACCGGCGAAGTGTCGCGTATCGGCGATACGGTGGCCGGCACCGGTGACGACCACCCTCGCCGTACCGAAGTCGAAGTCGACGCGGTCGATCTTCGAGGTGTGCGCCAGATTGTCGATGCTGAACCGGGCGTCCATCGAGCGCACCCGGTGTCCCACCGGCAGGATGCCCGGCAAGGTCACGCTGCCATTGGCGCCGCTGATGTCGACGGCCACGGTCCTGACCTCGCCTGTGCCCGTCGCCTCGATCTGCAGCCGTCCCGACAGGGCGAGATCGAGACCACGCAGAATGGCGAGATCGGAGGAGAGATCGGCGAATATCCAGGGCTTGAAGCCCGAAACCTTGGCCACCAGCGAGATCCGGCTGCGGTCTCGGGTGTAGACGCCGGAAAGCGAGAGGTCGACCGGGTCACCGTGGCCGGCAAACCGCGCATTGGCCGCGATGGAGACGCCGGCGGCGTCCCGCCGCAGTTCGGCACTGGCGTCAGGCGCATTCCAGCTCAGGCCGGTCTTGAGATCCCGGATGGTGACGTCGGCGTGTTCGATCACGACCGAATCGAGCTGACCGAGCAAGGACTTGTAGTTTGGCTCCGCCAGCAGCTGGTCGACCAGGATCGATATCGCCTCTCCCTGCGCACCGCGCTCCGGCGACGTGAAAATTCGCTGGAAGGCCCCGCCCTCCCGGGCGACGTCGGCCTCGATGACGGGCCGGATGATCGCAACCGATGTCGGCAGCAGCATTCCCTGGACCACAGACCGCGGCTCGAAGGTCAATGCTGCCTCGGGAGCCGTTGCGATGACCTCATTCTGCGCGTTCGTGAAGCGGAGCCCGGTGAATGCCAGCCTGATCGGCCGGCTTATGCTGCTCCATTCAAAGTATATCCGGTCGAAGTCGGGGTGGATGTCGTTGCCCGGTGCATCGATCAGCCGGGCGATGCGCGGCTTCAGGAAATCGAGGTCGACGGGACCAGCCATCAGCCGCAGCGCCGCGACGACCACCAGCGCGGTCGTGGCAAGCACCAGACCGACCGCAATGCGAAGAACTACCCGGTAGGTCCGCTTTACCAAACTCGACTCTTCCGTTCCTTGACGACGGCTGCACGCTTGGGCAAGCGTTCCACAGCAAATGAGAATTTACCCGTCGACACATTGAATGTCTTGGCTTTCGACCGCCCGCCTGCCGAGCCCGCACGATCCGGAGCGCCAAGCCGTAGCGTGGACACGCTGGGATGAGCGCGCAGCGCGGCCTGACGAGCCCGCGGCTGTCGCGTTGCTCGACTCACTGTTCGGCAACAGTCCCTACCTGACGGAAACGGCGTTACAGAGCCCGGGTTTTATGACCGATCTATGGCGTCATGGCCCGGACGCCGCGGCTGCCGGCCTGCTGGCCGAACTCGCCACCGTGCGAAGCGAAGCCTCCACGGGCGCCGCACCGGCCGAGGTCGCTTCCCGGCTCCGTCGCCTCAAGCGCCGCGTGGCACTTGCGGTCGCCGTGGCCGACATCGCCGGCGCCTGGCCGCTCGAGCGCATTACCGGGCAGCTCAGCGACTTTGCCTCGGGCTGCCTCTGCGCGCTCACCGATTCGATCCTGCTCCAGCTCGAGCGCGACGGACAGCTGGCACTCGGCGGAAACCCGGGGGCCGCGGCCTTCACGGTGCTCGGTATGGGCAAGCTGGGGGCCAGCGAACTCAACTACTCGAGCGACATCGACCTGATCCTCTTCTACGACCGCGATGCCCCGGCGCTGGCTGGAAACGAGCAGGTGTCGCGCCATTTCGTGCGGGCGGCCCGCCTGCTGGTCCAGCTCATGTCGGAGGCCTCGGCCGAGGGCTATATCTTCCGAACCGACCTGCGGCTGCGCCCCGATCCCGGCTCGACGCCGCTCGCCATGTCGGTCCAGGCGGCCGAGCTCTACTATGAGAGCGTCGGCCAGAACTGGGAACGCGCCGCCATGATCAAGGCGCATCCCGTGGCCGGCAACGAAGCCGTCGGTGCGGCCTTCCTCGCCGACATGACGCCCTACATCTGGCGCAAGCATCTCGACTTCGCGGCGATCCACGACATCCATTCGATCAAGCGGCAGATCGACGCCCATCGCGGCGGCGGCACGGTCAAGGTTCTGGGTCACAATGTGAAGCTCGGCCGCGGCGGCATCCGCGAGATCGAATTCTTCGCCCAGACCCAGCAGCTGATCTTCGGCGGTCGCAACCCTTCGCTCAGGTTGCGCGCCACCTGCCCCACGCTGCGCGCGCTCGCGGCCGCCGGTCACATCACGGCCAAGGCGGCGGAGGAGTTGATCGAAGCCTACGGCTTCCTGCGCTGCGTCGAGCATCGCCTGCAGATGATCGACGACCGGCAGACCCATTCGATCCCCGCCGACGAAGCGGGTGTCGCCGCGGTCGCGACCTTCCTCGGTTACGACTCGTCGCAGGCGTTCCAGGCGGCGATGCTCGAGACCCTGCGCCTCGTCGAGAGCCACTACGCCAACCTCTTCGAGGAGGCACCGAGCCTCGCCGGCCCTGGCGGCAACCTGGTCTTTACCGGCACCGACGACGATCCCGGCACACTGGAGACCCTGAAATCGCTCGGGTTCCGCGATGCCTCGGCCGCCGCCGGCATCGCGCGCCGCTGGCATCACGGTCGCTACCGCTCGACTGCGACGGCCCGGGCCCGCGAACTGCCCACCGAACTGATGCCGGGGCTGCTGAAGGAGCTGGGCGGAACGGCCGCGCCCGATCAGGCACTGCTGAACTTCGATCTCTTCCTCGGCAACTTGCCGGCGGGCGTGCAGCTCTTCTCGCTGTTCAAGGCCAACCCCGCCCTGCTCGAGCTGCTGGCCACCATCATGGGCAGCGCGCCGGGCCTCGCCGCCCACCTCGCGCGCCGCACGTTGCTGCTGGATTCGGTGCTCTCGCCGGATTTCTACGGGCCGCTGCCGCCAGAACCGAAGATGACAATGGACCTCGCCGCCACGCTCGCGCGGGTCGAGCATGAGCAGGACATCTTAGACCTGGCGCGCCGATGGGCCAACGATCGGCGCTTCCAGGTGGGCGTCCAGCAGCTGAAGCGCATCGTCACGCCGTCCCAGGCGGGCCTCGCCTATTCCGACATCGCGGCGGCGACGATCTCGGCCCTCTGCGACCGCGTGGAAAAGCGGTTCGCGGAAGCCCACGGCGGCTTCCGCGGCCAGCGGCTGGCCGTGCTGGGGCTGGGCAAGCTCGGCAGTCGCGAAATGTCGGCGACGTCCGACCTCGATCTGATCTTCGTCTACGAAATCCCGGACGGGATGGAAGTATCGGACGGCCCCCGGCCGCTGTCGCCCATCCAGTATTACACGCGTCTCAGCCAGAAGATGGTGACGGCCCTCACCGCCCATACCAACGAAGGCGCGCTCTACGAAGTCGACATGCGCCTGCGGCCGTCGGGCCGCTCCGGCCCGCTCGCCAACTCGCTCGAGGGGTTCGAGAATTATCACGCGCAGTCTTCCTGGACCTGGGAACACATGGCCCTGACCCGGATGCGCGTCATTCATGGGCCCGAGGCCCTGGTCGCGCGGCTCACCGACATCGTGAGGACGACCCTCTGCCGTTCGCGCGATCCCGGGACGCTGGTGCGCGACGTCGCCGACATGCGCGACCGGATCGCCCAGCATGCGCCGCCCAAGAGCGTGTGGGACTTCAAGCATCTGCCCGGCGGCCTGTTCGACATCGACTTCGTGGCCCAGTACCTGGCTCTGCGGCACGCCTGCGAGCGTCCCGAAATCCTCGATCCGCATCCTGCCGAGATGCTGCGGCGCATGGCGGCCGCGGGGCTGATCGATGCGGCGGATGCCGAAAAGCTGCGCGCCACCCGAATCCTGCTGTCGGACGTCCAGAGCCTGCTGCGGCTCACGCTGAATGGCGACGAGGCGGCGTTCGACGAGACCAAGGCGCCGGAAGGCCAGCAGCGCCTGATCGCCGCGACCGAAGGTGCGACAGATCTGGCGGTCCTGCGGGTACGTATCGAAACCGAATCGAAGACGGTGCGTGCTATCTACGAGCGCATCGTGGAGGCGCCGGCCCTGGCGTCCGGCTGGCAACCGAGGAGCAGGAAATGAGCGTCGTCGAAGGCAAGAAGGCCCCCGATTTCACGGCTGCGACGGATGGCGGCGGCACACTCAAACTGTCGGCACTGCGCGGCCAGCCGGTCGTGCTCTACTTCTATCCCAAGGACGACACCCCGGGCTGCACGACCGAGGCCTGCGGCTTCAGAGACGGCGCGGCGGCCTTCAAGAAGCTCAAGGCCCAGGTGGTCGGCGTCTCGAAGGACAGCGTCGCCCGTCACGACAAATTCAAGGCCAAGTACGAGCTCAACTTCCCGCTGGTGTCGGACGAGGACGGCAAGGTCTGCGAGAAGTACGGAACCTGGATCGAGAAGAGCCTCTACGGCCGCAAGTACATGGGCATCGACCGGGCCACGTTCCTGATCGACAAGGACGGCGTGGTCCGCCGGATCTGGCGCAAGGTCAAGGTCGCCGGACACGTCGACGAGGTCCAGGAAGCTCTCAAGGCGCTTTAGCCAGCCCCTTCAGCGCCCGGATGGTCTCACGCAAGCCGAGATGCAGGACCTTGTCGCGGCGGATCACGATCGCGAGCTTGCGATAGAGACGTGGTGAAAGTGGCCGCACCACGAGGTTGGCGCGGTCGCCGGCCTCGCGCACTGCAACCGCAGGCAAGATGGCGCACCCCAATCCCGCTTCCACGAGTCGCTTGATCGCCTCGACGCTTCCCAGCGCCATCTTGGGCTTCAGCTCTACGCCGCCCTGGAAGAACCACTGATCGGCCACGAGCCGCGTGTGCCCGCCGGGCTCGAACATGATCACCGGCAGGCGGGCCAGCACCGCCGGCGTGACGCGCAGTGGCAGCGCCACGCCATCGCGCGCCGTCGCCGCGACGAACTCGTCGTCCAGCAAGGGCGTCACCTCCAGACCGCGGCCTGCCGCGGGCAGGGTCACCAGCCCGATATCGAGCGCGTTGTCCTGCACACCCTTCACGATGTCGGATGTGTTGCCCGTGGCGATGGTGATCTCCAGCTCGGGCAGGCGGCGACGCAGGTTACGCAGCAGCGGCGGCAGGCGAAAGATCGCGGCCGTGGCACCGGTCCCGAGCCGCACGCGCCCGACCTCCCCGCTCGTGAACCGCGCCAGACCTTCGAGCAAGGCGGCTAAGGCACCGTCCAGCCGCGCCGCATGGTCCAGCAGTTCGTTCCCAGCCGCCGTCGGCATCGCGCGCCGGCCCAGCCGTTCGAGAACACGCACGCCCAGCCGCTTCTCGAGCTGGCCGATCTGCTGGCTGATCGCCGGCTGGGTCAGGTTGAGATGGGCCGCCGCAGCGGAAAAGGAGCCCAGGCGCACGACTTCGATGAAAGCGTTGACGTGATCGAGATTCAATCCACGCATGGAAAATTTTCTCTTATGGTTTTTATAAGATAACAAGATTTTCCTTATGTCTCCATCGCTCCCAGATTGCGGACATGTCGCATCGCAACGGGTTCGGAGACATCGTCATGGAGATCGGCCGCTATATCGGCGCCTCGCCCTGGTCGCGGATCCGCCAGCGCGAGGCGCTGCGCAACCTGGACGACCGGCTCCTGTCGGACATCGGCCTGTCGCGCGAACAGGTGCTTTCAGGAGGAACGATGATGAGAACGGCCGTCGACGTTCGCGACGCCCGCGAAGGCGACATGCGCTTCGTACAGGAGATCTATGCCCACCACGTGCTGCACGGGCTGGCGAGCTTCGAGGAAGCGGCGCCGACCGTCGCCGAGATGATCGGTCGGCGCGAAGGCGTGCTGGAGCTTGGCCTGCCCTATCTCGTGGCCGAAATGGATGGGCGCATCGTGGGGTTCAGCTATGCCTCGCTGTACCGGCCGCGACCGGCCTATCGCCACACGATCGAGGATTCGGTCTATGTCCGCGACGGATTCGCAGGCCACGGGATCGGCCGCGAACTGCTGTCGAGGCTGATCAAGCGCTGCGAGGCCGGTCCCTGGCGCCAGATGCTCGCGGTCATCGGCGACAGCGCCAATGCAGGCTCGATCGGCCTGCATGGCAGCCAGGGGTTTCGCCAGATCGGCAGGCTCGATGCCGTCGGCTTCAAGTTCGGCCGCTGGGTGGACTCTATCCTGATGCAGCGGCCTCTCGGGAAGGGCGACATGGCCCTTCCCTAGCGTCCGGCGAAACTACTTCTTCGCCGGCGACCAGCCGTAAATCTTTTGCAGGGAGCCGCCCATCAGGATCGCGCGGTCGCTGTCGGACAGGCGATCGGTGACGCGGAAGGCGTCGACGCCCTCCTTGTAGGTGAGCAGCGCCACGGCGCGGGTCCAGTCGGTGCCCCACATGCAGCGGTCCAGGCTAAAGGCGTCGAAGATGCGGCCCAGCGGATCCCAGA
>JAGNNA010000156.1 GCA_017990895.1 Reyranella sp. | reverse complement strand
CCCCTGACGTCCGGATCGTCGCGGAAGGCCGCCAGGATCCTCGAACACTCCTCCAGCATCTCCACCGTGAAGGCATTACGGCTCTCGGGACGATTGAATATGATGGTACCGATATGGTCGTTGACGGACGCCTTGATCTCGCTGCTCACGCTCTGTTCATCCCGTTGTTGACATCAGCCGATGGCGCCGCTGGCGCGTAGATCTGCGACGTCGGCAGACGTAAGGCCCCATTCGCGCAGGACCTCTTCAGCCGGCGGCTCTTCGGATCCGGCGGATCGACGAATCTCGGGCTTCGTGCGACTGAAGCGCGGTGCCGGGGCGGGCTGCACCACGCCGTCATGTTCGACGAATGTCGAACGGGCTTTCATGTGAGGGTGCAGCGGTGCTTCGGCCATCGTCAGCACGGGCGCGAAGCAGATCTCGCATCCGGTCATGATCGAGCACCATTCGTCGCGCGTCTTCTCGCGAAACGTCCGCGTGAAGTACGTCCGGATGGCCGGCCACCCTTTGCGATCGTGCCGATCCGCAGGCAGCGCGGACCGGTCGGCGCCGAGCCGGTCGAGCAGCGCCTCGTAGAACTGCGGCTCGTTGCAGCCCAGGGATATCCACTTGCCGTCCGACGTCTCATAGACATCGTACCAAGGGGTGCCCGAGTCGAGCCGGTTCGAACCCCGGTTATCCGTCCACACGCCGGCGGCATGCATGCCGTACATCATCGTCATGAGGCTGGAGACACCGTCGATCATGGCGGCGTCCACGACCTGTCCCCTTCCGGACACCTTCGCTTCGTAGACCGCGCATATGATGCCGAAAGCCAGATAAAGCGCACCGCCGCCGAAGTCGCCCACCAGGTTGAGCGGTGGAACCGGCGGGCCATCTTTCCTCCCGATCGCGTGCAGGGCGCCGGTCAATGCGATGTAGTTGATGTCGTGGCCTGGTTCAGCGGCCAACGGGCCTTCCTGACCCCATCCCGTGATGCGGCCATAGACGAGCCTCTGATTGAGACCCAAGCATTCCTCGGGGCCAAGACCGAGCCGCTCGGCGACCCCGGGCCGGAACCCCTCGATGAGCGCATCCGACTTGACGATCAGCTTCCTGACCAGTGCCACCGCGCTCGGCGTCTTGAGGTCCAGTGCGACAGAACCGCGGCCGCGATTGAGCAATTGATGTCGCTTGTCGTAGCCCTTCATGCTGCTGCCGGCCTTGTCGCGACGGCTGATGCGCAACACGTCGGCGCCCATCTCTGCGAACAGCATTGACGCGAAGGGAGCGGGGCCGATCCCTCCGAGCTCCACAATTCTGACGCCAGCCAGCGGTCCCATTCGATCTGTCCACCTTCCGTATTTCGGAAAACATTAGCACAAATATGTATACAGTCGCCTGAATGTCTCGCAAGCTGTTCCGCATGCGGACCGTCGTCGAATGCGGAGGTGGCAGGGCTTCGATGGTCGTGACTGGACCTTTGTCTCGCTGGTCGCGTCAGCGTAATTTTCCGGTGCCCTGGCTCAATACCGGGCCGGGAACAGTGCTCAGGGACAAGATGACAGTCAGAACCGCAGACCGGACGCTCGACATCTTCGAGAGTTTTGCGCGTCGCCAACGACCCATCACCGTATCGGATCTTGCGCGCGAGCTGTCTCTGCCGACTTCGACCTGCTTCGCCCTCGTGCGCACGCTCGTGGATCGCGGCTTTCTCTATTATCTGAGGCCGCGCGGGGCAGTCTATCCGACCGGCCGACTGGGACGGGTCGCCGAATCGATCGGGCTTCATGACCCGATAGCGACGCACATCCGCCCGATCCTCGAGTCTCTCCGCGACGTCACGGGAGAGACGGTCATTCTCGGCAAGCTTCAGGGGCTAGCCGTCGTCTATCTGGAGATCGTCGAGTCGCGACAGGCCGTCCGCTACTCCATGGCGGTCGGTACGGTTCGTGAGCTTCATGCCTCCTCGATCGGCAAGGCAATCGTCGCTGCGATGGACGATGCTTCGCGTGAAGCCGTGCTCGCGCAGCTGAAGTATCCGAAGCTCACCGACGATACGATCCGCAATCGCGGACAGTATGTGCGCGACCTGGAAGAAGGTCGCAGGCGCGGCTACTGGACCAACGTCGGTGAAAGCTCGCCGGATGTCATGGGCATCGCGCTTCCCGTCAAGATATTCGGCGACCTCTATGGCATCAACCTGGTCGGGCCGCAGTCGCGCTTCAATCGAAACCACAAGGCCTATGCCGACGCTCTGAGGGCGACGGTCAGGAAGGTCGGTGCCATTCGGACCGCCTTGTATGACGACTAGCAGGCCGGATCGTCCTTTGATCTTTGCAGGAGTAGGGGAGTTACCAATGACAGGCGTATTCTCATCCATGCGTACGAATCTGAAGAGACTGCTCTGCCTCGGGCTCGCCTCGTTGATGGGAATGGCGGCGGGCCATGGCATCGCTCACGCGCAAAAGGCGGGAGGCACGCTCCGGGTGCAACTCATGGATACGCCCCCCAGCGCATCGCCGCTCGAGGAAATCACCGTCTCGGTGGTGGTTCCCTTCATGGGCGTGTTCAACAACCTCGTGATCTACGACCAGGCGGTGGCGCGCAACTCCTTCGACAGCATCCGGCCCGAGCTGGCGAGCGGGTGGCAGGTCAGCGAAGATGGAAAGCAGGTGCGCTTCGATCTGCGTCGTGAAGTCAAATGGCACGACGGCAAGCCATTCACCGCGGCCGACGTGCGCTGCACCTTCGACCTCCTGATGGAGAAGGGTGAAGCCAAGCTCCGCCGCAATCCGCGCGGTGTCTGGTACGAGAACGTCGAGCAGGTCACATCCGACAACGATTTCCAGGTGACCTTCCATCTCAAGCAACCCCAGCCGTCGCTGCTGGCGCTGCTGTCGGCCGGCTGGTCTGTCATCTATCCCTGTCACGTCGCGCCGGCGCAGATGCGGAGACACCCGATCGGAACCGGACCCTTCAAGTTCGTGGAGATGAAGAGCAACGAGCGGGTGAAATTGGAGAAGAACAAGGACTACTGGCGGCCCGGGCGACCCTATCTCGATGGTATCGAGTTCAACATCATCACGAACCGGGCAACGCGCATGCTCACCTTTACGGCGGACCGGTCCGACATGACGTTTCCCACCGATGTCACCATGCCGCTCTACAAGGACATCATGCAGCAGACGCCGACCGCGCAGTGCACCGTGCGACCGACGGGCGTCACCTACAATCTGATCTTCAATCGGGACGCGGCGCCGTTCAATGACGAGCGCGCGCGCACGGCCCTCGCCCTTACGCTGGACCGCAAGACCCTGGTCGACATCATAAGTGAAGGGGCGGACGTCATCGGCGGCGCGATGTTGCCGCCGCCCGCGGGGGTGTGGGGCGTCGGTGCGGAGGCCCTGGCGGACCTCCCGGGCTATGGGCCGGACATCGAGGCGTCCCGCGAGAAGGGCAGGGCGCTGATGCGCGAGGCGGGATACGGCCCGGACAAGCGGCTGAAGCTCAAGGTCACTACCAGAAACATCGCCAGCTATCGCGACCTGTCGGTTCTCATGATCGATCAGCTGCGCCACATCTACATCGATGGCGAAATGGAGCTTCTCGACAGCGCCGTCTACTTCAATCGCCTCTACCAGAAGAACTATCTTCTCGTCGTGAATGCCACCGGCAGCTCCCTGGACGATCCCGACCAGCACTTCGTGGAGAACTACGGCTGCAACTCACCGCGCAACTTCAACGGATACTGCGATCCGGAACTCACGAAGCTGATTGCCGCCCAGTCGCTCGAGCGCGACGTCGAAAAGCGCCGCAGTGTGGTGCGGGAGATCGAACGCAAACTGGCGCGCGACATCGTGCGGCCGATCTTTTCGCACAACGTCACGGCCGCCTGCCGGCATGCACGGGTCCGCGACCTGACGATCATGGTCAACAGCAACTACAATGGGTGGCGCTTCGAAGACGTCTGGCTGGATCAGTAGCCCGGAGCCGCCGGGGCGCGGAGATTCCGCGGATGGTCCCCCGGGTTGCCGCAGGGAACGTCCTTCTCTGCGGCCGGGCTCCTGGCGACGCCGTCTCGCTCGACTCCGGGTTCCACGGTTCGAGGGCCGATACACACCTCTGGCCAAGCGCGGTCGCGATGCTTTATCAATCCCGGAGAACCGTTCAGGACATCCTATCTCGGGGGAATCTTCGCTCATGCAACTCGACAAGACAGTGGCCGCGGTCGTCACGGGCGGCGCGTCCGGCCTCGGCGCCGCCACCTCGCGCATGCTGGCCTCGCACGGTGTGAAGGTCGCGATCTTCGACCTCAACGAGGAACAGGGCGAGGCGCTCGCCAAGGAAATCGGCGGCGTTTTCTGCAAGGTCAACGTGACGTCAACCGAGGAGGTCGACGCCGGGTTCGCGAAGGCGCGGGCGGCCCACGGGCAGGAGCGCATTCTGGTGAACTGCGCCGGCGTCGGCGGCGGTGCCCAGAAGACCGCATCGCTCGACCGGACGACCGGTGCTCCCAAGGAATACCCGCTGGAGAACTTCGAGCGCATCATCAACGTCAATCTCATCGGCACGTTTCGCTGCATCACCAAGTCGGCAGCGGGCATGCTGACGCTTGCACCGCAGGCCGACGGGGATCGCGGCGTGATCCTCAACACCGCATCGGTCGCGGCCGAGGACGGCCAGATCGGCCAGGTCGCCTATACCGCCTCGAAGGCCGGCGTCGTCGGCATCACGCTCGTCGTGGCGCGCGACCTCTCCAATGACGGAATTCGCTGCAACACGATCCTGCCCGGCATCTTCGACACGCCGCTGCTGGCGCGGGCGCCGGACAACGTCAAGGCGGCGCTGGCCGCCTCGGTCCCGTTCCCCAAGCGTCTGGGACGCCCCGAGGAATATGCGCAGGTCGCCCATACGATGATCACCTGCGGCTACTTCAATGGCGAGGACGTCCGCATTGACGGCGCCATCCGCATGGCGCCACGCTGAGCCGGGACCGGGAAAGGACGAAGCAATGACCGAAGCATGGATCATCGATGCCTGCCGCACGCCCCGCGGCGTTGGCAAGGCGGGCAAGGGCGCGCTGTGGGAGGTTCATCCGCAGCAGCTCGGTGCGACCGTCCTCAAGGCGCTCGCCGAACGCAGCAGGATCGACACCAAGGAGGTCGGCGATGTGATCTGGGGGACGGCCGCCCAGGTCTCGAAGCAGAGCGGCGATCTCGGCCGCATGTCCGCCCTCGATGCCGGCTATGACGTCAAGGCGAGCGGCATCACGATCGACCGTTTCTGCGGTTCGGGCATCAGCGCCGTGAGCCTCGCCGCCGCCTGCATCAAGTCGGGCATGGAAGACCTGGTGGTCGCCGGCGGTACGGAGATGATGTCGATGGACCGCAGCCGCGGCAGCGGGCCGCCAGTCATGGACAACGGCAATCTGCGCCTGCGCCTGCATCATCCCCAGACGCACCAGGGCATCTGCGCCGACGCCATCGCCACGCTGGAGAAGATCCCGCGCCAGGCGCTGGACGAGGCGGGCTATATCAGCCAGCAGCGCGCGGCGATCGCCATCGCCGAGGGCCGCTTCGCCAAGTCGCTGATCCCCGTCTACAAGGAAGACGGCACGCTCGCCCTGGATCGCGAGGAATATCCGCGTCCGCAGACGACTCGCGAGGGGCTGGCGAACCTCAAGGCCGCCTTCGCGGCGATGGCCGACGTCCCGCTCGACGACAAGGGCATGACCTATCGCTCGCTGATCCTGCAGGCCTATCCCGACCTCAAGATCGAGCATGTCCATCATGCTGGCAATTCCTCCGGCGTCGTCGACGGCTCGGCCGCCGTGCTGCTCGCGTCGCCCGACTACGCCAAGGCTCACGGCCTCAAGCCGCGCGCCCGCGTCGTCGCCATGGCGAACATGGGCGACAGCCCCGAGCTGATGCTCAATGCGCCGGTGCCGGCGGCCCGGAAGGTGCTGGAGAAGGCCGGCCTCAAGACGAGCGACATCGACCTCTGGGAGATCAACGAGGCCTTCGCCGTCGTCTCGGAGAAGTTCGTGCGCGATCTCGATCTCGATCGCGACAAGGTCAACGTCAACGGCGGCTCGATCGCGCTCGGCCATCCGATCGGGGCGACCGGCGCCATCCTCATCGGCACCGTCCTCGACGAGCTCGAGCGGCAGGACAAGCAGTTCGGTCTCGTCACCATGTGCGCCGCCGGCGGCATGGCACCGGCGATCATCATCGAGCGCATCTGAGAAATCCCGAGGGAGAAATCCCTCGACGATCTTTTTGGGCGACGGGATATTCCCCGTCGCAGGATGGCACGCTTGGCCCGCCCAAGCGTCGCCACTACCCGCCCAGCCGATGGTCGGAGGTTGGCAAGTGCCGTCGCCCGATCTATTCGATGACTTCGTTTGCCCGGACAAGCAGGGACGGTGGCATGGCCATTCCCAGTGCCCGGGCAGTCTTGAGGTTGATCACCAGTTCGATTTGGGTGGGCTGCTGCACGGGCAGGTTGGGCGGTCCCGCCCCGTCCATCAGCCGGGCGATAACGGCTGCAAGTTGGCGGACGATCGATGGAAATGGCGGTCCGTAGGCCATCAATGCCCCTTCCTGCTGCGCCAGTTCAGGCCATTGGAAGATCGTGGCCAGCTTCAAGGAAAAGGATCGCTCGATGATCAGGCGCGAGTGCCCGAACAGGATCGACGATGCCAGCACGTTGAGTCCGAGAGCTCCTTTCGCCTGGGCATCCATCATCGCGGCTGTCACTGATTCAACCGACGTCCCCTGCGCGAACACCAGCCGCTGGTGCCGAATGGCCGCCGCCGCTTCCAGGGACGGTAAGATCGCGGCGCTTCGAGTGAGATCACCAAGAGCAGCGACTGAGGCGCCTTCCGGCAAGGCCTCCCCCAACAGCGCCTGCCTCTTGCCATCGAGTTCAGAAGCCAAGAGGCTCACCCCAGTGACGTTGGCGCCGGGGTTGGCCAGAGACGGGACGAAGCCTGCGCTGATGGCGTCGTCGACAAAGATCACGATGGGTATCGTCCGCGTTGCCTGGATTGCCGCCCGGGCCGCAGTTTCACCTCCGCCGGCAAGGATTGCATCGACACCCGACTCAACGAGTTCCCTGGCGAACCGTGGGTAAAGCTGGACATCGCCATCGGCGGCCTTCAATTCGACCGTCAGGTCCCGTCCCTCTACGAATCCCAATCGTTGCAGTTCCTGGAGTACGAGGCCCGATGACCCCGAGTTCAAGTCCCGCGCCCTTGTCATCACGCCCAGGCGAAAGGGACGTCGAGGCGCCTGGGCGCGCGTGGACAGCGGTAACGCAGCAAGGCCGCCGGCAATGCCCAACATCGATCGCCGTGTTCGTCTCGGTCCCATCAGTCTTCTCAAGAGTGCTGGTTCAAGGACAGACACTAAACGCAAAATCATGGCAGTGACACCCGCAGTTTGTGTCTCTCCGGTCGTTCGGCCGGGCGCGCGGGCGGGTGTCAACCAGCGCCTGCCCTCGGCCCATTCCTGATTCAATGGTGTGTGCCCACGCAAGAGCATCGGCATGCAGATGAAAGTTCTGGAAAGGGAGGCTGGTCGCTGCCGCCTGACTTGTGCCTGCCACTTGCCTTTACGCTTACGGAGAGTCGCCATCGACTCAGTCCCACTGTGACACCAGTGTGACCGGTTCCTGGTTCCGGCGGCCTCGACACCCTGAAAGGCTGGCGGGCCAGTCGGAATGAAACCTCGAACATGTATGTCTTTGAAATCGCCGCATGAATTCTTGCCCCCATGCCATCTGTGCCTAGAGCATCGAGCGCTTAATCGGGCACATAGCCTGCGTCTTTGAGGTAGTTCCAACACTCCTGTTCGGAGTAGAGCGCGCAGATGTCGCCGATGGCTTTCCAGAGTGCGTCGATTGTCCTGGCGCTGATACGCCGCAGATGGGCCTTGAGCTTTGAGAACGCCATTTCGATCGGATTGAGGTCGGGGCTGTAAGGCGGCAGGTACTTCAGCACATGGCCCCAAACGTTCGTCGAATTCAGTGACCTCGTGGGCCAGACGCCCGAGCCCATGCGGTTGCCGCCGCCGTCGGCGGCTGCAATCAGCCGTATGGACGCCGCCTTGCCCGGGTTGCTGTGGCTGGCGCCGCTCGATGCCAAGATCGTATGGCGCCGAGCTAGCGGCGAGCGCTGGAAGTCGATCTGCTGGTCGGTCGGGCTGGCGCGCGCCGCGGCCCACGAGCACTGGCTCTACGCGCTCTGCGTCATCGCGTGGCGGCTGAACGGCAGGGAACGGGCAAGGCACATCGGCAGGCGGCGGCTGATTGCGCGGGTGCGGTTCTGAGACGAACTTCCAGCATATCAAATAGAACTGGCAGTATAAGCCAGACCGAGCGTCGCTTCCCCGTTCGCTGCTACCCAGGCCTATACTTTGATTTCGAATCCGATGTCCGCCTCGGACGCCAGAACACCTCCGTTGATGCCCCAGTAGTCAGGGGGTAGCTCGATCAGGAAGATGCGGCTCTCATTGCGCGGCACGCCGACCGCTTCAAGGTTATCCGCAATCGCCTTGAACAGCGCACGCTTTGTCTCAAGTGAGCGGGCCGCGATGCCGACGATCTCGACGCGAGTGTAGCGCTCCGAGCGCCCGGCCGAGACGATGCGTCGATTCTCGTCATACAGGTCGAGCACCACGTCACGGTCTCCCTCCGGAATTTTGAATGCAGCAACCAGAGCGGTTTGCACTGCCTCAATCAGCTTAATCTCGAAACCAGTTGCCCACGTGCCAGTCGCGATCCGTACGCAAGGCATCGCAATCTCTCCCAGTTGTAAGTCAGAACCTTGGTGTGCCGGCATCGAGCCCGAGTCCTATTCGTCCTGCCACCACATAACTATTTGGCGTCATCGCGATGTGCTTCACTGCGGCATGAATATCGCGAACGAAGCGCTCGATGGGCGATGCCTCGAAGATCGCAGTGGCTCCCGCCTCGGCGGCGAGAATATCTGCGATTCGCAATGCGCTTTCGGCCGCATGGGTGCAGGCTGCCCTAAACACCGCGCGGGCATTGATGAGGCGCTGCCCTTCCTCCACGGATGCCGCCATCAATTCCGACATTGCATCGATCAGGAAAGCGCGGGCCGCGCGATGCAATGCGTCCGCTCGGCCGTAGTTGCTTTGCACCATGTCACGGTCGCGCATCAGAGAACCGGCTCCTAGCCGGACCTTCCGGCTCGAAAGGTCAGCAAAGGCGTTCATCGCACCACGTACAATTCCGAGAGGGACGACAGAAACAGTCCAGGCGAAAACCGACAAGCTCGGCAAACGATACACGATCCCCTCTTGGGTGGGGCGATGCGCCAGGAAAGGGTGCGTGTATTGCTCGGGAACAAAGAGATTGCGGACTTCGAAATCGCAGCTTCCTGTGGCGCGCAGCCCCGATACCCGCCACGTATCGTGGACGACGACATCGCGGCGCTCGAAATAGCAGCACAGCGGCGGATCGTCCTTGTCGTCGGCGCTTTTCGAGCTCGCGAGACCCATGAAGTGCGATGCGTGATGCGCGCCGCTGCCGAACGGCCAGCGCCCTGTCACGCAATAACCACCTTTGACTTTCTCTGCAGCGCCGGACGCACCCGTGGCGCTAGTCACGAAGGCCCGCGAATCGGCGAATACATCTCGCGCGACCGGCTTCGGCAAGTAGCCGCCGACGCGACTCATTCCTCCACCGTTTCCGATAAGCCACCCCACCGAGCCGTCGAGTGCAGCCGCGGCCTCCACGACTGTCATGAAATCGATAGGTGACAGCTCCGGGCCGCCCAGTTCCTCTGGCAGCCACAGCCGGAAGAGCCCAGCGTCAGCCAGCGAATTGAACACGGGATCGGGCAATCGACGCTCGCTGTCGAACGCCGCGCGATGCTCCACGATCAGGGGCTCAAGCAAGGCAATTGCCTCAAGTAAATTTAAGACCCGGCCCGGTGATCTTACCTGCATCTACAACCATGCCTGTTGTGTACCTGTTGCACTCTCGGCTGCGGCCGGCATCACAGACAAGTTCAAAAGATTCATGTTCCAGATGAATTCAGTTCATCTAGACTGAGCCTATGCGCAAGCTGCCACCCCTGACTGAACTAAGGGCCTTCGAGGCTGCGGCTCGCCACCTTAGCTTTCAGATGGCAGCCGCTGAGTTACATGTGACGCCAACAGCCATTAGCCATCAGATCAAGTTGCTCGAGCGCCACTGCGGCCGCACCCTGTTCCGCCGAAGGCCGCGGCCGCTCAAGCTGACCGCGGCAGGCGAAGCGCTTTTTCCTGTGCTCCGCGACGGCTTCGAGGCCTTCGCGGATGTGCTGGCGAGGGTGCGGTCGAACGCAATGGGCGGACGGTTGCGCATTACGGCGACCAATGCATTTGCCGCGCGATGGCTCCTTCCCCGATTGCCGAGCTGGTGGGCCGCGCATCCACGCCTCAAGCTGGATATCATCGGCACGGATGCAGTGTTAGACCTTGCGGCGGGAGATGCTGACGTTGCCATCCGATATACGCGCGAACCGCCATCTGAGGGTCATTGTACGGAACTGATGCGCGACACCTTCCGCGTCGTTGCGAGCCCGAGGCTCGTCGGCAATCAGGGTGGGGCACTAAGCCCCAGCGAACTGGCGAACTTTCCCCTCATAGAGAGCGAGTGGCCATCTACCGACCTCGACCCGCCGAATTGGCGACGCTGGCAGACCATGGCGCGGCGGCGCCGCAATCGTGTACCCGATCTAGCGCGTCTGCATAGCTTGGCGTTTCGCGAGGAGTTGCACGCGATCGAGGCCGCGATTTCAGGTCAGGGTATTGCGATCTGCAGTGATGTTCTGGTGGCGCCAGAGCTAGCAAGCGGCGCACTCGTGCAAGTCTCGAAGCTTACGCTGCCGGGTTACGGATTTTACCTGGTGCACCTGTCTGGGCACCCGAAGGTCACGTTGATCAGCGCTTTTGTGGAGTGGGCACGCTCAATGCAGGCAACTAGGCGGCAGACTCATAATGCCTGAGCCAAAGTCGTACGGCAGCGAGCTTTGCCATGGCAAGGTAGTTCAGGGCGATGCGGTCGAAGCGAGTGCAGACGTGCCTGAACTGCTTGAGTTTTC
>JAGNNA010000520.1 GCA_017990895.1 Reyranella sp. | reverse complement strand
TCACGATCGAGTCGGCGTCGCGCGGCGGCAGCGACAGGCTCAGCACGTAGCTTGCGAGGTTCGTGATCCCGGCTTGGTCGAAGGTCGTGTCCCACGGCGGCATGACGGCCTGGCGGCCGTCGGCGATCGAGGCGAGGATCGTCTTGCCGTCGCCGCCGTAGAGCCAGTCGCTGTCGCCAAGGTTGGGCGCGCCGAGCAACGGGTTGCCGCGCGCGTTGCGGCCGTGGCAGGCGGCGCAGTTGTCCAGGAACAGCACGGCGCCGATCGCGAGCGCCTGCGGATCGCCAGCGAGCTGTTCGATCGGCAGCTTGGCGACGCGCTGCATCACCGGTTCGAGAAACTGATCGTTGGCCGCGGTGTCGCGTGCCAGTTGGCCATGCGCGGTCCAGCCCAGGCGGCCGGGTGAATCGCCGAACCCGGGATAGAGCACCAGGTAGCCGAACGCGCCGATGAACATCAGAAACGAGATCGCGATCCACCAGCGCGGCAGCGGGTGCATGCCTTCACGAAGCACGCCGTGCGCCCAGACGTGGCCGGTCGTACCGTCGGGCAGGGTCGGAATCTTGGCGCGCGGCCCCCACACGAAAAGGAAAAACGAGACGCCGAGGTTGAACACGATCAGCCCCATCACCCACCAGGACCAGAAGGCGCTCATCGCCGATCTCCCGCGGTCTCGCCGGTGTCGGGAGCGGCGTCGCCGTCTTCATGCTCCAGCGGCAGGCGCGCCAGTGCGTCGAAGCCGCGCTTGTGGCGCGGCAGCCAGGCCCAGATCCAGATGGCTATGAAGGTGAGCATCATGACGATGATGAACGCGCCCGCGATCGGGCCCCAGATCGGATTCATCGCGTGCCTCCGTCGGCCGGCGCGGAGGCGCCAGCCGCTGCGGCGCGCGGCACGTTGTCGACACCCAGCCCCTGCAGGTAGGCGATCAGCGCGTCCAGCTCGGTCTTGCCGTCGACGGCCTTGGCTGCGCTCTCGATGTCGGCGTCGGTGTAAGGCTCGCCGAGCCCGCGCAGCACGCGCATGCGCGCCGCAAGATCCTTGGCGTCGATCGTCGCCTTCGCGAGCCACGGGTAGTTGGGCATGTTCGACTCCGGCACGAGCTGGCGCGGGTTCATCAGGTGAAGGCGCTGCCATTCATCCGAGTACTTGCCGCCGATGCGCGCCAGATCCGGGCCGGTGCGCTTGGAGCCCCACTGGAACGGTCGGTCGTAGACCGATTCGGACGCCGTCGAGTAGTGGCCGTAGCGCTGGGTCTCGAAACGCAGCGCACGGATCATCTGCGAGTGGCACAGATAGCAGCCTTCGCGCACGTAGACATCGCGCCCGGCCAACTGCAGCGGCGGATACGGCTTCACGCCTTCGGCCGGCTGCACCTTGTTGGCCTCCATGAAGAGCGGCGTGATCTCGGCCAGTCCGCCGAGCGAGACCATGAACGCGGTGCCGAGGCCGAGCGCCCAGGCGTGCTTCTCGATGAATTCGAAGTGACGATAGGCCATCGCGCAGCTCTCCTCAACCCGCGGCCGGCAGCGGCGGCGGCATCTGCTCGGCAACGGGCTCCGGGATCGGCACAGGGATCGGCAGGATGATCTTCTTGCGCGCGTCGGCGGCGGTGTGCCAGAGGTTCCACGCCATCACCCACATGCCGAGCCAGATCAGCACGCCGCCGAACCAGCGGAAGATGTAGAGCGGCTTGATCGCGACCACGCTGTCGATGAAGGAATGCGTCAGCGCGCCATCCGGATTCGTCGCCCGCCACATCATCCCTTCGGTCACGCCCGCGCCCCACATCGAGATCACGTAGAACAGCGTGCCGCTCAGGTGCAGCCAGAAGTGCAGCTCCATGCCGGCGCGCGAATGCATCGCCGGGCGGCCGAGCGCGCGCGGCGCCATCGCGTACAGCGAGCCGATCGTGATCATCGCGACCCAGCCGAGCGAGCCCGAATGCACGTGCGCGATCGTCCAGTCGGTGTAGTGCGACAGCGAGTTGACTGTCTTGACCGCCATCAGCGAGCCTTCGAAGGTAGACGCGGCGTAGAACACGAGCGCGAGCACCATGAACTTGGCCGCCGGGTCGTCCTTCAGGCGGTGCCAGGAGCCGTTGAAGGTCAGCAAGCCGTTCGCCGCCGAACCCCAGCTCGGCATCAGCAGCACGAGCGAAAACGCCATGCCGACCGACTGCACCCAATCCGGCAGCGCGGTGTACATCAGGTGGTGCGAACCGGCCCACATGTAGACCGAGATCAGGGCCCAGAAGTTGACGATCGAGAAGCGGTAGCTCCACAACGGCTGCTGGGCCTGGCGCGGCACGAAGTAGTACATCATGCCGAGGAAGCCGGCGGTGAGGAAGAACGCCACCGCGTTATGGCCGTACCACCACTGCGCCATCGCGTCGACCGTGCCGGAGTAGATCGGATACGACTTGGTCCATGACACCGGCACCGCGAGGTTGTTGACGATGTGCAGCAGCCCGACGGCGATGATGAAGGCGCCGTAGTACCAGTTCGAGACGTAGATGTGGCGGATGCGCCGCCGCGCGAGGGTCGCGAAGAACACCGCGCCGAAGCTGACCCAGACGACCGCGATCATGATGTCGATCCACCACTCTGGCTCGGCGTACTCCTTGCTTTGCGTCAGGCCGAGCGGCATCGACACCATCGCCAGCACGCAGATCAGCTGCCAGCCCCAGAACGTGAACGCCGCCAGCCCGCCCCAGGCGAGGCGCACGTGCGCGGTGCGCTGCACGGTGTAGTAGCACGTCCCCAGCAGCGCCGAGCCGCCGAACGCGAAGATCACGCCGAACGTGTGCGCCGGCCGCAGCTTGCTGAAGGTGAGGAAGGGCATGTCGAGATTCCAGAACGGCCAGGCCAGTTCCGCGGCGAGATACATGCCGGCCAGCATGCCGACGATGCCCCAGACGGCCGACGCGAACAGGAACAGGCGCACGACATGGTCGTTGTAGGTCTCGGTGTTCGGCATTGGCGGCTCCCGTCCGATCGTCGCAGGT
>JAGNNA010000155.1 GCA_017990895.1 Reyranella sp. | reverse complement strand
GTCGTCTATCGTCCAACGACGGCGCCCGCAGCCACCGGTGATCACCTCGATGCGACGGACCTGGTGCTCAAGCTCGAGCGTAGGTTCAAGTCTAGACACAAGCCGATCCCAATCTCACTGCAGGATCAGCACAATCACAGATCGACAACCCGACAAAAAGGCGGCCTCAGAACACCGCTTACGATCGACAGGTCGATCATGTCGTTGAGCGAGGAAAGCAGCAGCCCCGAGATCGGCGTCGGAGAGTGCTCGGCAACGGTGCGCGCGAGCTGCCAGAGCTCGTTCTGGAGGCTGTTGGTCCGCTGGTTGAACCGGTCGATCTCGGCCGGACCGGAATTGCCGCGGACCACGGCGATGCGGGTCTCGGTATAGTCGCGCAGCAGGCGCTGTATCGCTTCTCCCTCTGCGCCGGTCGCCACTGTCGCGCGCAGCCAGGCCGTCCCTATGGCATTGGCTTCGGCCAGGACTGAGTCCCGGCGCTGCTGGTAGCGATCCGACGCCATGGAGAGCGAGACGCTGAGCAGGAACGCCAGCAGGCCCATCATGCCCGCCGTCGCGAAGTTGACTGCTGATTTCTCGCCGTCCGTGGGAACATGTCGGCGAGCAATGAACTTGCCGAGCTGGACGCCCACTTCCAGTGAAGCCAACAGCAACATCAGGACGAAGAGGCCGGCGAGGTGGAGGTTGCCGTTGGCGTACGTCTGAAGGAAGCCGAACAACGTGTCGAAGGGGCCGAGGGACATGCTTCCAAATTCCGGTCGGGCTCAGGGTTTCCAGCGCAGGAAGTTGGCGATCAGCCGCAAACCGGTCGCCTGGCTCTTCTCGGGATGGAACTGCGTGCCCGCGAGATTGTCGCGGCCGACGATCGCCGTGACCGGACCGCCATAGTCGGTCAGCGCCAGCACCGTCTCGGGCTTGCTGGCGGCGAGCTGGTAGGAATGCACGAAGTAGGCATGGGCACGCGGCTCGATGCCCTCGAGCAGGGCATGCGGCCTGAGGTCCGTCAGCTCGTTCCAGCCCATGTGCGGGATCTTGAGATGGTCCTTGCCGGGCTCTATGCGCACCACGTCGCCGGCGATCCAGTCCAGCCCGGCATGGATGCCGTATTCGACGCCGCGCGTCGCCATCAGCTGCATGCCGACGCAGATGCCGAGGAACGGCTTGCCGCGCTCGATTACCTCGTGCTGCAGCGTGTCGACCATGCCCGGCACGGCGTAGAGGCCGGCGCGGCAGTCGGCGAAGGCGCCGACACCCGGTAGCACGATGCGGTCGGCCGCGGCGACCTCGGCCGGTGACGAGGTCACCAGCACGCGCTCGTCGATCCCGGCCTCCCGTGCGGCCCGTTCGAAGGCCTTGGCGGCGGAGCGCAGGTTGCCCGATCCGTAGTCGACGATGGCGACTGTCATGACGTCTTATCCAAAACGCCCTCTCCGCCCGCAACGCGGGGGGAGAGGGAGGGGACCCGCGAAGCGGGGAGGGTGAGGTGGGTCGTCGATTTCTCGACCGAGATCGCTTTCGTATCGGGCGCCACCTCACCTTCCCATTGCTGCGCAATGGGCCCCTTCCTCTCCCCCGCCAAGCGGCGGAGAGGAGAAAGAACGGCGAAGCGAATCATGGCGCTAGAGCACGCCCTTGGTGCTGGGCACCGCTATCGCCTGGCGCGGGTCGATCTCGACCGCGGCCCGGAGCGCCCGGGCGATGCCCTTGAAGCAGGTCTCGACGATATGATGGTTGTTCTCGCCGTAGTGGTTCCAGACATGCAGGGTCAGGCCGCCGAGCTGGGCGAAGGCCTGGAACCATTCCTTGAACAGCTCGGTGTCCATGGTACCGAGCTTGTCCCGGGTGAAATTCACCTTCCAGATCAGATACGGGCGGTTCGACACGTCGAGCGCCACCTCGGTCAGTGTCTCGTCCATCGGGATGGTGGCGCTGCCGTAGCGGCGGATGCCCTTACGGTCGCCCAGCGCCTTGGACAGGCACTCGCCCAGCACGATGCCGGTGTCTTCCGTCGTGTGGTGGTAGTCGATGTGCAGGTCCCCCTCGGCGCGCAGTGTGATGTCGATCAGGCTGTGGCGCGAGAGCTGCTCCAGCATGTGGTCGAGGAAGCCGATGCCGGTCTTGATGTCGTAGACGCCGGTGCCATCGAGGTTGATGGCGGCGGAGATGCGGGTTTCCTTGGTCGTGCGGTCCACAGACGCGCGTCGTCCGCCGCTGCCGGGCGTCGTCAAGGGGGTGGTGGTCGTGGCCATGGGGAGGTTCATACAGGAACGCGGGCCGCCCGGTCGAGCGCCACACGCGTCAGAATGACGCCGGCCAGCACGACCAGCCCGCCCAGCACGCGGGCCGCGGTCAGCGGGTCGCCGAAGAAGGCGGCGGACAGGCCGACCCCGGCGACCGGGATCAGGTACATGTAGACCATGACCCGGCTGACCCCCAGTCGATCGAGTCCGGCCGTCAGCCCAAGGAAGGCGACGCCTACGGGAAAGATGGCGGTGTAGAGCCAGAAGCCCAGCAGCCGGTCGTCGAGCCGGGCGAATTCGCCGAGCGACTCGAAGAGGAGGGCGACCGGCACCAGCACCAGTGAGCCGAACAGGGTCGTCCAGGCCATGACGGGGAGCGCGCCCAGCCGCTGGTTGTAGGGCGCGCAGCGCTCGACATAGAGGGCCCAGGCGAAGGCCGACAGCATCCACAGCAGCGTGCCGTCGAGGCTACCGAACGACAGCGTGAACGCCCTGAGGCTGTTGTTCACCACCAGCACGACGCCTGCAAAGGCCAGCGCGATGCCGCCCCAGCCCAGCGCCGGCAGCCGCCGCCCGCCGAACCAGGCGAGGATCGCCGAGAAGGCGGTGGTCGTGGTCATGACGATCGAACCGACGCTCGGGGCCGTGTACGTCATGGCGAGGCCCCAGCAGGCCTGGAACAGCGTGACCCCGATCAGCGACAGCAGGAACAGCGGCAGCCAGTCGCGACGCGCCAGCCCGAGCGGCCGGCCCATCAGGGCCATGGCCGCGAACAGGAAGAGGCTGGCGACCAGGTAGCGCGAGCCGCTGTAGAGCAGCGGGCTCATGACCTGCAGCACGTCCTTGGCGAAGGGATAGCTCGATCCCATCAGCATGGCCGTGCCGAACATGATGAGGTCGCCGGTGTAGCGGCGTTCAGCCTTCACCGCGTCCTCAGTCCTCTCCACCCGCGAAGCGGGGGGAGAGGAAGGGGACCCGCGCGAAGCGCGGGGTAGGTGAGGTGGGTCTTCCTCTTCTCAACATGCGCATCTCGATCGCACCGGACACCAACTCTTCTACCCATTGCTTCGCAATGGGTTCCTTCCTCTCCCTCGCTGCGCGGCGGAGAGGACTCTTGAGGTGGTGAATCAACTTAAGACTTCGCCGCCGTCGACGTCTTCTGCGCGCCCCAGAAGCCGAACAGGGCGCCGGCGACGCGGCGGATCTGGATCTCCTCCGAGCCTTCGGTGATGCGGTAGCGACGATGGTGGCGATAGATGTGCTCGAACGGCGTGTGGCGCGAATAGCCGACGCCGCCATGGACCTGCATGGCGCGGTCGGCCGCGTCGCAGACCAGGCGGTTGGCCCGGTAATTCGACATCGCGACCCATTCGCTGACATTCATGTGATGCTCGCGGTCGAGATGCCACGCGGTCTTGCGGACCAGGCCGCGCGTCATCTCCGCCTCGGTGTGCAGCTCCGCCAGCGGGAACTGGATCGCCTGGTTGGTCGCCAGCGCCTTGCCGAACACCTTGCGGTTCTTGGCATAGGCCACCGACAGGTCGATACAGTACTGTGCCGCGCCGAGGCTCGAGGCGGCCTGGCGGATACGGTTCTCGTGCACGAAGGTCTGTGCCACGTCGAGGCCGCGGCCTTCCTCGCCCAGCATGGTCGAGCCCGGCACGGTCACGTTCGTCAGCGATACCTCCGCATGGTCGGACGGCATGTTGAACGTCCACCACATGTACTCGATCTTGAAGCCGGGGGTCTTGACCGGCACCAGGAAGGCCGAGATGCCGCGGGCGTCGCCGGCCTTGCCCGAGGTGCGTGCAAAGACGAGGTCGACCGTGGCCGTGTGCATGCCGGTGTTGAACCGCTTCATGCCGTTGATCACCCAGTCGGAGCCCTGCTTGGTCGCCGTGGTCTCCATGAAGGTGGCGTCCGACCCGTGCAGCGGTTCGGTGAGGCCGAAGCCGATGCGCTCGGTGCCCTTGAACATGCCCTCGATGTAGCGGTCCTTCTGTTCCTGCGTGCCGAAGCGGTGCAGCAGCAGGGCTACCGGAAAGTTGCCGACGATCGAGCTCTCGTTCTGCAGGTCGTTGTGCAGGCCGAGTCCCTTGTGGGCGAGATGCTCGCGGATGATCGCCATGGCGAGGTTGGACCCGTCCTTGCCGCCCAGCGCCTTCGGTAGGCCGAAGCGCAGGTGGCCGGCCTTGTCGGCGCGGCGCTTCATCTCGGCCAGCAGTTCTTCCCATTCGTGCCGCGGCTGGCCGTCATTGTCCCAGTCGGTGCGGGCGTGCTCGCGGCGATGGTCGAAGAAGCGGATATTGTCGTTCTCGCGCTCCAGCGGCCGGATCTCGCGCTCGATGAACTCGTCGAGCTCGACCAGATAGGCCGCGATCTGCGCGGGAATGTTGAAATCCATGAATCGTCCTCCGTTTGACGGAAGAGTTTACGCGGCCGGCAGGTCGACCCGGAAGCGGCTGCCGCCGCCCTCTGCCGCAAGGCAAACCGCGTCGCCGCCGTGGCGGCGAGCGATGTCGAGGACCAGGGCGAGGCCGAGGCCGCTGCCGCGACCGCTCTCCGATGCGCCTGCCATGCGGTAGAAGGGTTCGAAGATGCGCTGGCGTTCGGCCTCGGGCACGCCGGGGCCATGGTCGATGACGTCGAGCACGGCGCAATCGGACTCGCGCTTCACCGAAACCTCGATCGGCGTGCCACCGCCGTAGCGCTGCGCGTTCTCGACGAGGTTGCGCACCAGCCGGCGCAGCAAGGTGCGGTCGCCGCTGACGGTCACCGGCTCACCGCTCACCTCGACGTCGTAGTGCGAAGCTTCCTCGGCCGCCAGCGCCAGCAGGTCGACCGGCTCGCGCTGCTCCAGAGTGGGCAGGGCCTCGAGGCGGCTCGCCAGCAGGATCTGCTCGATGAGTTCGTCGAGTTCGGCCACGTCCCGCTTCAGCGATTCGCGCGTCTTCGGATCGGCGGAGTCGCCCAGCAGGGAAGCGGCGACCGAGATGCGCGTGAGCGGCGTGCGCAGCTCGTGACTGGCATTGGCCAGCAGCAATCGGTGCGCCGCCACCAGCGCCTCGATGCGCTCGGCCGAGCGGTTGAAGCTCGCGGCCAGCGCGGCCACCTCGTCGCGACCCTCGACCTTCACGCGGGCGCCGAGATCGCCGCCGCCCAGCCGGTCGACGCCGGCCTTGAGTCGCTCCAGCCGCCGGCCGAGACCGCGCACGACCGGAAAGGAGGCGATCGCCACTGCGACGGCGACCAGGCCCAGCGCCGCGGCGATCCAGAAGATCGGGTTGGGCCGCTCGCGCACCTGGCGCGCGACGAGCCAGCGTCCGTCCGGCAGCTGCAGGACGAAGTTCGGCCCGCCGGGCCCGCGCCGCCAGCCGGTGCGCGCGCGTTTGGGCTCGAAGCGCGGCGGCGGCTTGCCGGCCATGGCGATCATGTCGCCATCGGGCTCGTAGAGCGCGATGTCGAAGCGCAGCTTGCGCTGCAACCCCTCGATCGCACGTTGTTGTTCGAGGCGCGGCGCCGTCGCATCCGGCAGCAGCGCGCCGGTCAGTTCGGCCGCGACGTCGAGATATTGCGGCGTACGATTGTCGTCGTCGGCCAGCCGCCACAGCAGCACCGCCGCGCCGACGAACACCGCCAGCACGACGAGGATGGTGACGTAGAACTGCAGATAAAGACGCTGCATGGTTAGCGCTCGGGGCTGGGGGCGCGCCACTCCAGTGGCGCAATCTTCCTTCTGCATCGACAAAGATGCGCCACTGGAGTGGCGCGCTCCCAACAAAGACTCGTGACCGTCATCGATCCTGGTCCTTGGCGAAGACGTAGCCCGTGCCGCGCAGGGTGAGGATGCGGCGCGGCTTCTTCGGATCGTCCTCGATGGCGGCGCGGATGCGGCTGACATGGACGTCGACGGAACGGTCGAAGGCCTCGAGCTTCTCGCCCTTGAGCAGGTCCATCAGCGCGTCGCGTGACAGGACCCGGCCGGCCCGCTCGGCCAGTGCCAGCAGCAGGGCGAACTGGTAGGAGGTGATGCTGCGTTCCTCGCCGTCGACCCGCACGACGCGCGCGCCCTTGTCGATCTCCAAGCGGCCGAAGCGCAGCACGTCCTCCTTCGGCGCGGCCGATCCCTTGCGGCGCAGGATGGCGCGCAGGCGGGCCTGCAACTCGCGCGGTTCGAAGGGCTTGGACAGGTAGTCGTCGGCGCCGAGCTCGAGGCCCACGACCCTGTCCATCGGCTCGCCGCGCGCGGTCAGCATCAGGATCGGAACGTCGCTGCCGCCGCGCAGGCGGCGGCAGAGATCGAGCCCGTCGGCGTCGGGCAGCATCAGGTCGAGGATGACCGCGTCGAAGGTCTCGCGCTTCAGCTGGGCCTCGCCATCACGGCCGGTATTGGCGACCGTCACGCGAAAGCCCGCCCCGCCGAGATAGTCCGAAACCATCCCGGCGAGGCGGTCGTCGTCGTCGATCATCAGGATGCGCTCGGCCATGGGATCAGTATCGGACCGGCGCGGTCCCGATGTCATCTTTCGTCAGCCCTTGGTGTCAGCCCTTCTTGGAGCCGTGCTTGTGGTCGCCCCAGTCCTTATCGCCCCAGGTCTTGAAGAAGGCCTGGCGCTGGTTGGCGTTCAGCACGTTGCCGGCATCCGTCAGGGCCTTGGTGAAGCGCTTCGAGCTCTCGTCGGCGATCTTCATTTGCTCGACGCGGATCTGCTCGATCTTCGCCGGGTCGATGGTCGGGGCCTCGAGCGCCGCGCGCATCGCGGCGCGGTTCTCGGTGCGCTGGGCGTGCAGCGGCTTCATGTCGGCGAAAGCGGCCTTCAGGATGCCGACGATCTGCTTCTTCTGATCCTGAGACGCGTCGGTACCGTTCAGCGCCTTCTCCACGCGCTTTTCGATACCCTGCTGGAACTTGGCCGGATCGACCGACCCGCCGTCCGCCCGGGCAAAGGCCGGCATGCCGGCGGTCGCCGCGAGGCTGCCCGCGAGCAGGGCTGCCATTACCGTCTTGAGGCTGAGGTTCGTCATGTCTGTCTCCATCTGGTTCGGGTGCTGTCCCCGTGAAGCCAAGATGGAGGGTCCCGGTTTCGCGCCCGTCTCGCGCCGGTAAAGTTGTGTAAAGTGCCGTCACCATGACGATCGTCACGACCGAGCGACTCTCGCTCCGGCCCCTGCTGCTGGCCGACGCCGAAGACTATGCCGCCATGCGCTTTCATCCCGAGGTCGCCCGGTGGCTGCCGCTGGCACCTGGCAAGGTTCAGGAGGGCGATCTCTTGGCGGCGGCGCATGCCGCGATCGAGCGTTTCGCCGCTTCCTGGCAGGAACGCCGCCTCGCCCCGTGGGGCGTGTTCCGCGAGGGCAGCCTGATCGGCCATGCCGGGCTGAACTTCATCGAGCAGTTCGATGGGGTCGAAGTCCTTTGGTCGCTGCATCCCGATGCCTGGGGCAAGGGCTACGCAACGGAAGCGGCGCGCGCGGCTCTGGCCTACGGCTTCGACACCCTGGAACTCGAGCGGATCTTCGCGATCACCCTTGAGGAGAACTGCGCGTCGCGCTCGGTCATGGAGCGAATCGGTCTCACCTACCGGAAGCGAGTCGACTACAAGGGCTTCACCGACATCGTCTGGTACGACGTCGATCGCGCCACCTATGCGGAGAGGATGTCCAGCGCGGCGCGGTGAACGGCGCGGTCGCCAGCGGCGACGACGGCGCCGTCGGACTGCATGTCCAGTGCCTTGCCCTTCCAGTCGGTGATCGTGCCGCCGGCGCCGGTGATGACGGGGATCAGGGCCGCATAGTCATAGAGCTTGAGGTCGGCCTCGACGACGAGGTCGACATGGCCCGCGGCCAGCAGGCCGTAGGCGTAGCAGTCGCCGCCCCAGCGGAAGAGCTTCACCTTCTCGGTGAGCGCCTGGTGCGGCTTGGCGTGGCCGCCGGCGAACATGGCCGGCGCGGTCGAGTACATGTACGCGCTCGCGACGCCCGCACAGGCGCGTACCGAGATCGGCTTGCCGTTCAGGGTCGAACGCTCGCCGTCGACGCCCAGCCAGCGCTCCTGCAGGATCGGCTGGTCGATGATGCCGAGCACCGGCTTGCCCTTATGGAACAGGCCGATCAGCGTGCCGAACAGCGGCAGGCCGGTGATGAAGGCCTTGGTGCCGTCGATCGGGTCGAGAACCCAGACATACTCCGCATCGGTGCGGACCGCGCCATGCTCTTCGCCGAACACGCCATGGTCGGGGACCTCGCGCGTCAGCAGCTCGCGCATCGCCGTCTCCGCTTCGCGGTCGGCGATGGTAACGGGGCTCAGGTCGGACTTGTCGTCGACCGTAACGCCGGTGCGGAAGTAGCGGGCCGCGATCGGCCGGGCGGCGTCGGCCAGCCGGTGGGCCAGCGCGACGAAGTTGGACGGAACCACCTAGGGCAGCGGCGCCGGCGTGTCCGCCATGGTGCGCATATAGGCGATGATGTCGGCGCGATCCTGTTCCTTGGGAAGGCCGGCAAACGCCATCTTCGTGCCGCGCACATAGGCGTTCGGCTTGAAGACCATGTGGTCGATGTCCTCGTAGGTCCAGTTGCCACCCTTGGTGGTCAGCGCCGAGGAGTAAGAGTAGCCGGCATGGCTCGCCTTGAGACGGTTGATGACGCCCCACAGGTTCGGGCCGACCTTGTTGGCACCGCCCTTGTCGATCGTGTGGCAGGAGAAGCACTGCTTCTGGAACAGGGCCTTGCCCGCCTCGACATTGGCGCCGGCGAGCTTCGGGCCGATCGGCGGAATTTCGACGGCGGCCGGGGCGGCGGCCGTCTGCGTCGGCGTGTCGTCGGTGACGGCGAGCACCGGCTTGTCCAGCTTGTGCGGATGCACGACGGCATTGGAAACCTTGCCGACCACCATCGCGAAGAGGGCGGAAGCCAAAACGCAGCCTGCGATCATGTTGAAACTGGCCATGTCAAATCCCGAAGCGGCGAAATCTACGGACGCTGCTGTAGCATGCCCGGACAGCCGCCAGTAGTATTCCATCACGTCCGGAGGATCGCGCGGCGGAACGTCGCAAGTGCCGGATATTACGGGGTTTTTCGCCTATCGATGGCCTCGGATCGTGGCACGGGAGAGTACGGCAAATGGCAAAAGGTCGGGGCGCGAAACGGCAGGGCAAGGCCGTCGCCAGCAACATCATCGCCTTCCAGGGTGAACCCGGTGCCAATTCCGACATGGCTTGCCGGGCGGCCTTTCCCTACATGACGACCCTGCCGTGCCCGACCTTCGACGCCGCCATGGGCGCCGTCCAGACCGGCAAGGCGGAGTTGGCCATCATCCCGGTCGAGAATTCGATCGCCGGCCGGGTCGCCGACCTGCACAGCCTGCTGCCGCACACGAAGCTGAAGATCGTGGCCGAGCACTTCCAGCGGGTCGAACATTGCCTGGTCGCTCTGCCAGGGGCGTCGCTGAAGTCGATCCGGACGGTCAAGAGCCATGTCCAGGCACTGGCCCAATGCCGCAACTTCCTGAAGAAGCACCGGCTGCAGCCGGTGGTTCATGCCGATACCGCCGGTGCCGCCCGCGAGATCGCCGACATCGGCGACGCCAGCGTCGGCGCGATCGCGTCGTCGCTGGCCGCCCGCATCTACGACCTCAAAGTGCTGGCCAAGAACATCGAGGATGCCGACCACAACACCACGCGCATGCTCGTCTTCTCGCGCGAAGAGGTCCATCCCGACTGGCGCACCGTGCAGTGCATGACGGCCTTCCTGTTCCGGGTGAAGAGCCGCCCGGCGGCGCTCTACAAGGCGCTGGGCGGGTTTGCGACCAACGGCGTCAACATGGTGAAGCTGGAAAGCTATCTGTCCGGCGCTCGCTTCGAGCAGGCGCTGTTCTATGCCGAGGTCGAGGGCCATCCCGAGCAGCGCAACGTCCTGCTGGCGCTGGAGGAACTGGGCTTCTTCTCCGAGGAGCTGAAGATGCTGGGCTCCTTCCCCACCAATCCCTTCCGCCGCAAGGGCTGGGAAGCCCCGACCCGTCCGGGCACCTGAGGCCCCCTTAAAAGGTAATTCATGCCGCAACAGCCCGTCCGCATCGCCCCCTCCATCCTGTCGGCGGATTTCGCCGCGCTCGGCCGCGAGGTCGAGGCGATCACCCAAGCCGGCGCCGACTGGATCCATGTCGACGTGATGGACGGGCATTTCGTGCCCAATCTCACGATCGGGCCGATGGTGGTGAAGGCGCTGCGCAAGCACAGCAAACAACCCTTCGACGTCCACCTCATGATCTCGCCGGTCGATCCGCTGGTGCCGGCCTATGTCGATGCCGGCGCCGACGTGATCTCGTTCCATCCCGAGGCCGGGCCGCACGTCCATCGCACCATCCAGCTCATCAAGGGGTTCGGACGCAAGGCGGGCGCCGTGCTCAATCCGGCGACGCCGCTTGCCGCCATCGAGCATGTTCTGGGCGATCTCGACCTCGTGCTGGTCATGAGCGTCAATCCCGGCTTCGGCGGACAGGCCTTCATCGAGAGCCAACTCGCCAAGATCGCCGCCCTGCGCAAGGCGATCGACGCCCTCGGCAAGCCGATCGACCTCGAGGTCGATGGCGGCGTCAACGTCGAGACCGCGAAGCGCTGCATAGCGGCCGGTGCCGACGTACTCGTTGCCGGCACGGCCGTATTCAGCGGCGGTCCGGAGCGCTATGCGACCAACATCGAGGCTTTGCGTTCATGAGCGACATGATCCTGCACCACTATCCGAACTCGCCCTTCTCGGAGTAGGTGCGGGTGGCGTTTGGCGTGCAGCCGGCGGTATGGACGTCGGTCACGATCCCGAACATGCTGACCAAGACCGACCTGATGCCGCTGACCGGCGGCTACCGCTAGACGCCGG
>JAGNNA010000519.1 GCA_017990895.1 Reyranella sp. | reverse complement strand
AGCGAACGCAGCAGCAGCCCCGGCCGGCGCACGAGGAACAGCGCGTCGTCCGCCGTCGAGTCCAGCCCGATGGCGAAGATGATCAGCCCGACGCAGGCCTTGAGCAGCAGGAGCAGGATGGCGGTCATCGCAGGCGTCGAAGGCGAGGTCGGGTCGGCGCCGGCCTATTTCTTCAGGTAGACGACCTTCGTCTTCCCGATGCCGCCGTTGAAGGCGAAGGGTGCCTGGTCGAAGTAGGCGAGCGACACCGGCGAGCCCATGTCGCTGCCGATGTCGAAGGTCTCGTTTCCGCCCGTGAAGTGCAGCGACATCGCAGCCGGCACGCGGCCCTGGGCAACCACTTCGCCATTCACCTTGAGGCTGACGTCCATCGGCCCGCCGATCTTGGCCGCGAGCCTGGACTCGACCTCGATCCGGGCCTTGCCGGTCGGCAGCTTGCCCTTGGCCTGGAGCTTCGTGCGCTGGATCTCGAACAGGTTGAACTCGTAGTTGAGGACGCCGTCCTTCACGTAGCAGGTGATGCCGCCCGAGAAGCCGGCCAGCGCGTACAGCACGCCGTTGGCATTTGCCGGCACGTCCACTTCCATGCTCACCAGGCTGTCGACCTTGCCGAGCTTGGGCGCCGTCGACTCCGGCATCCGCGCCATCGGGCCCTCGAAGGTCCACTCGCTGAGCAGCGGCGCGGGTGCGTCTTCCGGGTGGTAGAGGGCGGTCGACCAGAGGCCGCCGCCGATCGGCAGGTTCTTGTTCCGCTTCGACTCCTCGATGAACAGCGCCTTCATCTGTTCGAGCTTGCGCGGCTGGCTGGCCGCAAGGTCGACGGCCTGACTCCAGTCCTCGTTCAGGTTGTACAGCTCCCACTTGTCCGTCAGCGGCGACCACTCCTTGATGCCCTTGGGCACGCCGCCGACCCAGGGTTCACGCGGGCCCGGGGCGCTGGCAAACCAGCCGTCGTGGTAGATGCCGCGGCTGGCCATGATGTCGAAGAACTGGGTCTTGCGACGACCCGCGGCGCTCGCGTCGCCGAAGGCGTAGGCCATGCTGACGCCGTCGATCGAGTCCTGCTTGAAGCCGTTGACCTCGCGCGGAGGCTTGATCTTGAGCAGTTCGTAGACCGTCGGCGCAACGTCGACGACATGGTGGAACTGCGGCCGCGCCGTCGCGCTCGCCTTGATGCCCTTGGGCCACGAGATCGCCAGCGGCTGGCGCGTGCCGCCGAAGTACGACCCCATCAGCTTCGTGCCCTGGTACGGCGTGCTGCCCGCCCAGGCCCAGCCGGCGTGGTACATGTTGTCGGTCTTCGGCCCGCCGAGAGCCGCCAGGCCACCCAATTCGGCGAGCGCCTCGAGGTGCTGCGAGATCTTGGTCAGGATGCCGTTCTGCGCGAGCTGCTCGCTGATCGTTCCGTTCTGGCCCTCGGCCGACGAGCCGTTGTCGCCCCAGATGTAGAAGATCAGCGTGTTGTCCAGCCGCCCCTGGCGTTCGAGCTCGGCGATGATGCGGCCGGCGTTGGCGTCGGCATGCTCGGCGAAGCCCGCGAAGATCTCCATCAGCCGCCGCTGGAACGGCCTCTCGGCCTCCGGGATCGAGTCCCACGACGCGAGCGACGCCGGTCGCGGCGTGAGGCGGGCGTTCTGCGGAATCCAGCCCTTGTCCTTGGCGCGCTTGAAGACGCGCTCACGGTAGGCGTCCCAGCCGTCGTCGAACTTGCCCTTGTACCGGTCGGCCCACTCGCTCATCACCTGGTGCGGACCATGAGCGGCGCCCGGTGCCCAGTACATCAGGAACGGCTTGTCCGGGGCATAGGCCTGCTGTTCGCGCAGCCACCGGATGGCGTCCTCGGCGATGTCCTCGGTCAGGTGGTAGCCCTTGCGATGCAGCTCGTGCGGGCTGACGTAGGTCGTGTTGCGCACCATCGTCGGCTCGTACTGCGACGCTTCGCCGGCGAGGAAGCCGTAGAAGTACTCGAAGCCATAGCCGGTGGGCCAGTACTCGAACGGCCCCTTGGCCGAGATCTGCTCCTCGGGCGTGTTGTGCGAGCGCCGCGATCTGGCCGTTGCCGACGCGCGTGTGGTTGCGCCCTGTGAGCAGCGAGGCGCGCGTCGGTGAGCACATCGCGGTGGAGTGGAAGCGATTGAACGAGATCCCTTGGTTCGCGACCCGGTCAAGCGTCGGCGTGTTGACCTCGCCGCCGTAGGTCGACGGCGTGCCGGCGCCCACGTCGTCCATCAGGATGATGAGGATGTTGGGCGCACCTTCGGCCAGGCGCCTGGGCTCGACGCGCTTCTTGTAGGTCGAGGTCTCGATCGTCAGCCCGGCCTTCGAGCCGGACGGCGTGGGCGGGAACGGCAGCACATCCTGGGCTGAAGCGCCCATCGCGCACAGCAGGGCCAGGATGGCGCCGCAGAGGGTGAGTGTGGCCTTGGCTTGCATGAGGTGATCTCCTTGGCGGGCCGATCGTCAGAACGTGTAGACCATCTTCAGCCACACGTAGTCGCCCTTCAGGCGGTTCTCGGTGTCCAGTTCGGGCAGCCACTTGGCCTCGAACAGCAGCTTCTCCTTGCCGACCGGCTGGATGTAGCCCAGCACCGGCCCGATGCCGGCGGTCCGTCCCTTGAAGCAGCCGAGCGTGGCGCCGGCGCCGCTGTCGCAGGTCACTTGCTGGAAGTACCAGGCCTCGGCGCCGATCGTGGCGAAGCCCGAGCCGAGCGGCACGATCTGCTGCACCGAGGCATCGAGGTGCAGGACGTTGCCGCTCTTGTACTGGGTGTCGTTGTTCTCGGTGTTGATTGCGTAGCCCAGGTGCGCCGCCGCGTTGAAGCCCGTCTTGGCGTTGCTGTAGGCGGCGCCGACGATCGGGTCGAAGGTCCAGTAGTTCAGGCCGGTGTTGCCGAGCCGCCCCGTCTCGTAGCTGCCGGTGGGCGCGTAGATCGGCAGCAGGAAGTCGTACTGCCAGTTGTCGACTTTCCACCCCAGCAGCACCGGCACCACGGTCAGGTCGCCGATGCCGTTCACGCTGTTCTCGATGCCCATGC
>JAGNNA010000154.1 GCA_017990895.1 Reyranella sp. | reverse complement strand
GGACTGGATCGTACAGCGCATCATTGTTCCAATCCATTTTCGTGAGCGCCAGCGCTTCCCGTGCGATCAGTTCGAGCGGCCCTCTGCCCGCATGACGAATGAGTTGGAGCGGCCTCGGAATGCTCTTCTTACCCTGATAATAATCGCCCTTGGTTGAGACCTCGGGCGCATTGCCGGCCACCCAGACGAGTGCCGATGTGCCGGATCGTATCACCATCGTGCCCCGCGGAACCGGGTACCCCGACGGCCAACTTGGCGGCGACTGACGGCCCGATTTGATGAGCCAGACACCGCGCCAACTCGCTGATGTGTTGATCTCGACGCACTCGATCTCGGCAATCCCGGTGAGCGCGTCGAAGGCGCCCGCTATCTCCTCCTCTTTGAAGGACGTCGTCTTGTGGATGACCATTCGCTTGGGGAGGTTGCCGCCGTTGCGCCCCTGATAGAGCTCAAGGCTGCGAGCAAGGACGGCACGCATATCGTCGCGGCTCAGAAACGGGTTGCGACGTGCCTCGGCGACGTCGGCCACCGGATCGCGCGCTTCGAACGCGACGAACTGCATGCCGCCCCCGTCCATGTCGAACACCTGCGAGCAACACGTTACATAATGCGCCTCGCGCTGATCACCGCGCAGCGCATAAGCAAGGCCGATATAGGCGGTATCTGACGGCACGCCCTGAAGTGGGGCAAGCTTCCATGGCGTGCCCGCAGCTTTGACGTACAGCGCTGTGGCCAGACGCCAGGCAAGCGACGCCTTGTGATTGAAGGTGAAGGCCCGGTCGTTCAGGACCTGTGTGGGGATGTTGAAGCGAGCGCCCAAGGCCTTCAGGGAGTCGTGCGCATCGAAGGGCTTGCTGCGGGTAGCAGGAGCCCATGCGTCCGGAAAATGCACCAGCGCGACGTCAAAGGTGTCCCGGACGGAGTCCAGCCTGCGCAGCGCCGACTCCATTGCAAGGTAAAGCCTCTCCTGTGAGTTACCGTCCCCCGGGAGCTGCTGCAGATGGTCGGGCCATTTGATGTGCGCTTCCGCCGGGGCGGCCCCCAGAGCGACGCGGAAAAGTCGCTCGAATCCCGGATATTCCGGGACATATTCGGATCGGTCGGACGCCCGGTGCGCACTGCGCAGTGATGCCATTAAGTCGCCTCGCTGCCGGAACGCGCTTTCAGGCCCGACCGTGGCGATGCGGATCCTGGAGGTGTATCCGCCGAACGAGCCCTTCGAATATGGTCCGAAGTTCAGGAGCCCGCGGAGCGGATGGACGTCTACATGCGTCGCGTCGGAGGGCGAGAAAGCAAGATAGGGCTCGTCCAGTAGCGTGAACGGCGGCAGCCTTGATACAAGCGCAGGATTAGTCATCACCTGCTCCTGTCGAAATACGCGTGGTGATGCCCTGCACGGCTCCAGCCGGTGTAACGGGACAGCTCGAACACCGCGTCGATCCCGGCGCCATCGTCCAGTCCCACCGCCCGGGCCGGTTCGCGGCCCCCAGTGAGGAGCTGCGACCAGGCGTCGATGATAGCGGCCCAATTCTTGTTGTAGCGCTGGGCCCAGCGTTCGCGCCGCCAGTCGCCTGCGGGGTCGCCGCCGAATCCAGAACGCGCGCCGATCGGGTCCGCATCAGCGGGCTCGTTCGAAGTGCTTGCGTCAGGTGCGTCGGGTCTCGGAATTTGGACGAACGTATATGGCTCGAACCCGCACCACCATCGATTGTCGAACTGCTCCAACTTGACGGTGATGCCTTCTTGGAACGGAAAGCCGAGCTTGGGCACCTTGCCTGTAAGCGCACTCCCATAAGCATCCCGCAGCTTCGAGAGAGTCTGCTCGTCGCGCCGGAGCCGGTCCGGATTGTCACCGTCGCGGGGTGTTGCGATATTGAGTGAGTGCCCCGCACGGGTGAGGCGTGGAATGAGCGGACGACGCCGCGCGAGTGCGCGGACCAGTGCGTCATACACGAGGCCCAATGCCCAACTGTCCTTTGCCGGATCGAGAACGATCTCGCCGGCGAGGCGGGCACCAAGTGGGGAAAGAGCGGCCAGGACCTCTTGGTCGTTGCCGAAGACCGCCAGTTCACGTCCAATCGCGGCGACCGTGGCCCGGCACTTTTTTTCCTTGAGGAGCGCTCTGACCTCGGGCGACGAGGCGGGCGAGGTGAGCGTCATGCGCCTGGCTGTGCTCGGCATCTGCTCGATAAGCAGCGCCGAATAACGAAGCACCGGGAACTTCCGGGCATCCGTGGTCGGGATCTGGACAGGCACAAGGCGCGGGGTTGGCCGGCCTTCCATCACCCAATCAAAGAGCGGCGTCGGCAGGTCCGCGGACTTGACGATGTCAGCCGCCAGTTCATCGAAGGTCGCGCATTCGACGACTGCCACATCTACGCCGAGGCCCCTAGCACGCGTCAGGAACGCGGTGACAGCAGGCAGGAGGCGCGCCGCCGAAGGGGCGAGCCAGTAGAGCCCGTTCGGGAACGGAGCGGGCCCGTCGAGGACCGAGTTCAACGCCTCCATGATCGAGGCGTCGCGGCCGCTATAACCAACGAACATCATCCCGTAGCGCTTGCCAGCCTCGACCAGCACATGGCGCATGCGCTCGTCCTGCACCTCCAGTTCGGAGCCGGTATTCTTGATCGCGATCGACTGATAGTCGCCGTGAAGCTTCGCAATGAGCGGCCAGTCGGACTCGTTGAGGCATCGCATGGCGCGATCCGCGGAGTCGATCGCCGCGACCGTTGGGCGAACCTGATTGGCCACCGGGAGGCGAGCATTGGCCGTCACCGTCGCGTCTTCGACCAGCGGATCGAAGTTGGTCGTGAACACACAATCGATCTTCCCGGCGGCGATTAGGCTCGCGAGCACCTTGTGCCCATAGCATGGCGTGCCCTTGGAGATTGCGTCATCGATATATCGACGACGGTGCCGGGGCTCGGGGTACACCGCCTCAAAGGCCGCCGCATATTCGGTGGGGTCGCCGTCAGGCGGCAGTATTGCGGACTGCCGGAAATAGGCATCGATCCGTTCTATCCATATCGGGTCGACCGTATCGATCTCGCGCCTCGACAGGTTAGTCTCGTGGCAAAAAATCTGCGCCTTGAAATCGCGGATCATCGCGTACCCTGTTGGTATTCCCGAAGCTGCCGATGCTCCCGCTCCCAGGAACCAGCCCACCAAATTCGGCCTGAGTGCAAAGGCTATTGCGAATTGAGCTGTGGACAGTGTTGGGAGGGACGTGATGGTCATCTTCCTTAAAACCGTATCAGGAAGCCCCATCTTTTGGGATGACGGATCGACTGTAAAGGCAAAACGTCCGAACTGCGGCTGACCTCACGTGTTAGGGTCCGGACCCAATAACTGGATTCCCAGGGCGATCAGATTGTGATTCAGTGCCTCGGTGAGGAGGCGTTGAGATGTCTGATTTCTTTTGGTTTTCCGATGCGCAGTGGGCTCGGATCGAGCCGCTTTTACCGACGGATGTTCGCGGCAAGCCACGTGTGGATGATCGCCGGGTGCTGAGCGGAATCGTCCATGCCCTCCGCTGCGGCGGGCGCTGGGCGGACTGTGCGGACGTCTATGGTCCGAAGAAGACGCTTTACAATCGGTTCGTCCGCTGGGCCGAGCGCGGCATCTGGGAAGGCATTTTCAGCGCGCTGGCGGGAGCCGGCGACCCTCCGGATCGGCTGTTCATCGACAGCAGTTGCATCAAGGTCCACCGCTGCGCCGGTGGCGGAAAAGGGGGGCCTTGGCTCATGGTATCGGCCGCACGAAAGGTGGACGCAACACCAAGCTCCACGCGGTCTGCGACGAGAAAGGCCGACCTTGCGTCCTGCTCCTGACGCCGGGAAACGTCCATGATTGCAAGGTCGCGCAGCTTTGCATCGAGGCCATGCCGCCCTCGGCCGAACTCGTCGCCGACAAAGGCTATGACAGTCTGGCCCTGCGAGAATGGCTTGCCGGGCGCGGCACCGAGGCGGTCATCCCGCCGCGCAAGAACCGCAAGATCCAGTACGATTACGATCGCGCGATCTACAAACAGCGCAATGTCGTCGAGCGCATGTTCTGCCGCTTCAAGGACTGGCGCCGCATCGCGACCCGCTTCGACCGAAACCTCAAAAACTTCATGGCCGCCATCAGCCTCGCCGCAGCCGTCATCTGGTGGCTGTAGTGAGTCCGGACCCTAATATCGCATGACCGCGTCTGAACTATCGCCTCAATACAGATTGTATCGGAGCAAAGCACGCGGGGGCGCTCAGTCGCGACTGGCGCACCTCGCCGCCAATGGCGGGCGTTTTGCTGGATGATCCCGGTCGAAGCTGATAGGCATTCCTCCAGCGGGGTCTCCCTTCGCATACGGGTTGTGCAACTGCGGCCTAAGAGCGAATGTCTGGACACATCGTTGCGCGCCGCTCGATGGACCGGGGCGTGATTGGAAGGGAGACCTCGTGTCGTCGGTGACTCGTATTTTCGGCAAACGTATTCCGATCCCGATCCCGCCGGAATTCGCCGATGAGCCGACCTTTCTCGCTTTTCTCGGCCTCAGCCCGCGCGAGCTCAAGCGAATCTGGTGGTTTCGCAGGCGCATGTACCATCAGTTCGAGATTGCGAAGGGCGGCGGGAAGTCGCGGCTGATTACAGCACCCGACCAGCGCCTCTCGATCCTGCAGTCGAAGCTACGGCCACTCCTCGACTCACTCTACCGTGTGCGCAACCCGGTCCACGGCTTCGTGCCAGCACGCTCAGTCAAGACCAACGCTGAGGCTCATGGCCGTCGCCGGTTCGTCGTCAATCTTGACCTCCTGCATTTCTTCCCGACTATCACCGAAAATCGCGTGCGCGGCGTGCTTGAGGCGCTGGGCGTCGATCGTCGCGTCGCCGAGATCATCGCGCGGCTCTGCTGCTTCGACAGCCACCTGCCGCAGGGCGCCTCGACCAGCCCGGTGCTCTCGAACATGATTTGCTACCGGCTCGATACCGATCTGCTCCGCCTCGCCAAGGCTTCGCGTGCCATCTACACACGCTACGCCGACGACATCACCTTCTCAAGCTACCAGCCCCCTGCACCGCTGTTCGACGGCGCGCTGCCAACGGTCGGGCGTTTCTCGCCCGAGCTACTAGCGCTTTCGCTGCGCGATGCCTTCCAGACCAACGGCTTCATTCTCCATCCCGAAAAGGCCCACTATGCCGACCGCGACTCGCGGCGCATGGTTACCGGCGTCAAAATCAATGCCGGCCTTAATGTCGATCGCCGCTATATCCGCCGCATCCGCGCCCTGCTCCACTCAATCGAGACGCTGGGCCTAGCCGACGCACAGTCCAAGTTCACCGGGCTCGGAGGTAAGGGCGCGCTCGCAGCGCATCTGCGCGGAAAAATCGCCTACGTAAGCCATATTAAGGGGCCAACTGATCCCGTCGTGCGCGCGCTCGCACTGCGCTACAATAAGAGCTTTGGCTCCACGCCGATTACACTCGTCCCGACACCCGAGGAGCGGCGCGACCGCTCAGTCTGGGTAGTTGATCACATTGACCAATATGGCAGCGCTTTCTTTCTTAAGGGCGTCGGCCTGATAACTGCGGCCCATTGCGTAAAGGGCCTGAGCGAGGTCGAGATCCTCCACCCGTCCAAGCACACAACGACCTTTTCGGTGAAGGCACTCAAGCGTCACGACCATCGCGATCTGGCGTTACTCGACACCAGCACCATCCCAGCGACCGAATATTTCGAGCTAGACGTCGCCACCATGGCGCCGCTAGTCGGCGACCCCGTCACCGCCGTCGGCTATCCCCATTGGGCGCCGGGTGACCGGCTAAACCATCGTCCCGGTTTCGTCAGCCTGATCACTCCGCAGGCCGGCGTCCGCAAAATCGAAGTGAGTCAGATGCTGACTCAGGGCATGTCGGGTGGACCGATCCTCGATGCGAATGGTGGCGTAGTCGGAGTAATTCACAAAGGAGGCCCCGACGAGGGGCGCCAGCTAGCCATCGATCTGAGCGTGCTCCAGGAGTGGCTCAAGGAGTGACATCTGTCGACGCCTTCCGCGCCTCAGCAATAAGTTGGACCTCGGCGCCGCACGACGACTAGCTTGGAGGCGGCTGCCGCTAGGCAATTCTCGCCGCGCGGGCGCCGACTTTTGTAGGGAGCAGTTGCTCGATGAATAGCTCGGCACAGTCGGGTCTGGTCGACAGACGACACCGCTATGTATTTACATAGAGTGGCAGCTAACCGCCCATCGCGTTGCATTAAATGCCGTTCCGGATCGTCCAAAACCTCGGTCATTCGAGACCTTCAGTAATCACCGCTTGGGCGGTCCTGGACACCTCTGCGGGAAGTGCCCGCAGCTTCGGCCTTACGGCCGGGAGGGAAGGGGGGTGGGAAAGGAGTGATCGGACAAGGGGTTCGGTCGCAATCAATCCTACCAGGAGACAGTCCATGAACATCGGTGAAATCCGCAAGAACGCCAACGGCCAGCTGATCGGCTCTGTCGAAACGCTCACCATCACGCGCACCATCGGCCTGCGGCCGGTGACTTCCAGCAACCCGCGCGCGCCCAAGTTCGAAATCGTCGCGCTCAACGACCAGCGTCGCTGGGTGATCGTCGGCGCGCTCTTCGAACTGTCCTCGAACTCGACCGGCGAGAGCTTCTACCAGGGTAAGATCGATGATCCGTCGATGACGCAGCCGCTCTACATCGCCGCTTTCCCCCGCGAAGACGGCACCATGGCAATCGCCTGGCAGCGTCCGCGCCGCCGCAACAGCCAGCTCGGCTCGAGCGAATACGGCGAGAGCGACATGTTCCCGGCTGACGACACCGGTGGCGACGAGCGCGGCACCGAGCAGGCCGGCGACGGGCTGGGTGACAGCACTGCAACCCCGCCCGCCAAGCGCGGCCGGGCCAATGCCAAGGACGGGGCCGAACATGACGGCGCGCTGCCGCCCCTCGTCGACGCCTGATCTGCACCTCCAACTCCAACCGGCGGGGGCCGCTGCTGCGGTTCCCCGCCGTCCTCGCATAGGCCGCGGATGAGCCCCCCGCGCGGCCTGAGGCGGAGCGTCGGCACTGCCCCCCGCCCGGCGTTCCGCCTCTTCATTTGCCTGGAAAATTCCGGAGACCACACATGCTGACGATGAGCGAACGCTTCGCTTTTACCACACGGCGCCATCATGCCTTTGCCAGCACCGGCAATGCATATGATGCCACGCAGTGCGACGAGACTATTCAAACCGGCGACACGCTCATTGTGCTGGCCGAAACCGTGGTCGGCGTCGCCATGACCTGGCCATTTGCGGTCACGACGGCGCAAGGAAAGCTCCATGCCCTGTCCGCACCGCGTGACGGCGAGACGCTGGCGGATCTCGCCCGCTCGCTCCACGTCAGCGTTGCCGACTTCGAACACGCTGCCGAGATCGCCAGGCGTCTTGGTTTCCCGCTCGATCCTCAGGTCGAAAGGTTGCTCGCGCGCTCGGCCCGCTGAGGCCCCGCGGGATCAGAGTGGCAGCGAGGACTGCTCGGGCGAAGGCGCGCTTGCCGGCGCATCGACCGCATCGGCAATCACGCGCGCGAGTTCGAGCGCCGCATCCTCGCGCAGGCACGAGCTTGGGGCAGTGATACCGACCCGCGCCCACCCCGGGGCGTCCAGGATCGCATGGGCGACAGCAGACGTATCAATCCGTTCCATTTGCTCATAAGAACATAGAAGGAACATATTTGCAAGATCATCGCTGCTGCTCCCGGTCGCGATTGACAGGGAAGGGTGGTCCGAAGACCATCAGCCCATGTGCAACTTGTACCGTATGACCAAGGCCCCTGCAGAAATCGCCCGGCTGTTCGGCGCGCGCGGAGGCGAGGGCGTCAATTTCGCCGCCGAAGTCTATCCCGGCTATCCCGGCCTCGTCGTCGCCGAGGGCGCGGCGCGGGTGATGACCTGGGGGTTTCCCTTGGCGCTCAAGGGCAAGAACGGACAACCGCTGAGGCCCAAGCCCGTCAACAACGCCCGCGAGGACAAGCTCGGCACCGGGTTCTGGCGGCCGAGCTTCGAGCGCCGTCGCTGCCTGATCCCGGTCACCGCCTGGGCAGAGGCCGAGGGGATCAAGGGCCAGATGACCCGCACCTGGTATTCGCTCGCCGGCGAAGACCTCTTCGCGGTCGCAGGCCTATGGCGGCCGACCGAGGAATGGGGCGAGGCCTATTCTATGGTCATGGTCGATGGCTGTCCGCAAATAGCCGAAGTACACGACCGTATGCCCGTCGTCCTCGCTAAGGAGAGCTGGGAGCAGTGGCTTTCAGGTACGCCCGCCGAGGCTTTCGCGCTGTGCCAAACCTGTCCCAGCAAACTCGATGTCGATCGCACAGCCGGGCGCTGGGGCGCGGGGCGCCCCGGAGTGAAAACAGGCTGAGGGGAGGGGGGTTTCGCGGGTCGGATCAGACCCAAGCGAAAGGACCTTGCCCATGGGCGACCGTGCCCCTGTCCACATCACCATCGGCGGCGACTTGCCGCGCGAACATCTCGCCACCTTCGCCGGCCACGCCGCGGACTATGATCTGCGCACCGAGTGGGACGGCGAACCCTTCGATCCCGCCGTGCTGCCCGAAGGCGAGCCGCTCGAACTCTACGGCACAGAGCTCAATGGCGGGCAGATCCCCGACATTGATAACTTCTGCGCCGAGCACGGCCTGCCGTTTCGCCGCTGGTCAGGCGGCTGCCTTGGCGCCTTCCTTCCCGAGATCATTCTCTTCGACGGGGCGAGCCCGATGCGCGATTACACGGCGAGCGAAGACGAATATGTCCTCTTCCCGCCGTCGTGGATTCGCAGCTTCACGCGGCTGCGCGATCTGAAACGCGCGATCGACCGCGCTGAAGTGACGATCCCGGCTTTCGTCGTCTCCGGAAGTGTTTCCAATGACCGAGACTGAAGCTGCCCTTCTGGCCCGTTCGCGCGCGGCGCTGCTCGCCCGCTTCCCGCTATCGCGGGTGAGTGAGGCATTCTTCGACGACATGCTCGGCGTCCTGCCGCCCGCGCACATCCAGGGTGTGCCGGGATTCTTCGTCACCGAGGCGGTGAGTGAGGACGTCCACGCCCATTTCGTCCATGCAGGCGGTCGATTCTATGGCGCTTATGTCGCTCTCGGGGATCCTGCGACCTTCATCACCAATGCGCGGATCGCCGCCTTCGATGCGGTTAACCCGGCGGCGCCGGTGCTGTCCTGGTATCCAGACGACTGAGCCAGCGGAGGGAAGGGGGGCTGGAACTGGGCGTTCGTCAAGGAGACCAGCCCATGCCTCGCTTCTACGCCGGGATCGGCGCGCGCGCGACGCCGCCGCCCATCCTCAGCCTGATGACCCGTGCGGCCTTTGCGCTGTGCAAGCGGGGCTACGTCCTGCGCTCGGGCCGCGCGATTGGCGCCGACAGTGCCTTCGAACGTGGGGGCGGCCGCGATGCGCAGATCTTCCTGCCGGCGCCAGGCTGGCGCGGCTCGGTGAGCACTCTGCATCCCGAAGCGCTGGGCGCAGAGCTCTGGGGCAGGGCGCGCGACATAGCCGCCGCGCATCATCCTGCCTTCGCGGGGCTCTCGCCTTTCGTCCAGGCGCTGCACACGCGCAATGTCTTCCAGGTGCTGGGGCCGAGGCTCGATAGCCCAGCAGAATTCGTGCTGTGCTGGACCGCCGACGGCGAAGCCTCGGGCGGCACCGGCCGGGCGCTGCGTATCGCTGCGACCCACGGCGTGCCGGTTTTTAATCTGCAGCGGGACCGCGAGCGCGCCCATGTCGAGCGCCATCTGGTCCTCTGATCCGTTCAAACTCCCGTGATTGCGCCGTTCTACGCATTGCCATGGCGATGGGACGGGGCACGCGCGGTTCACAACTGAAATCCAATGCCATGTCCTCGATCACCCTCTCTCTTGAGCTTGCCTGCAGCCGCGACGAAGCAGCGCGCTTTGCCGCGGTCGAACTGTTCCTCGCCGAGGTGGCGCAGGACGCCAGTGCCGAGCCGCCGGCCGAGCTCGACGCCCTGTTCGGTGCAAAGGCCCGCGAGACGATCCTCGGCCTTGCCGGACACCCGCAGCCGCTCGGGATCACCTGCCGGTACGACCGCGACACGTCCGTGATGACGCTCGTCGCCATCGATGGCCGGCCCAACCTCGGCGCGCTCCCGGTGCTGCTGCTCTGGCTCTATCCCGAGAAGCTGCCGATCGCCTACTCGGTCCACGTGACCGAGCGGCCCGAGCTCGCGGTCTGGACCATCGTCGGGCTGAACCGGATTGAGATCACCCAGCACGAGGGCGAGGTCGCTGCCCGGCTCGAAGCCCTGCAGACGATCGGCGAAGTGCCCAGGTGCCTCGACCTCGTGCCGACCAGGCCGCTCCCGACCAGCGAGGACTGACCGCGCTCACGCTGCTTCCGGGCGCTCCCATCTTCGCCGCGGCGGCCGACTGACGCGGGCCGGAAGCGGCTCGCCCTCCTTCCACAGCAAGTGCGCGACGCCTTGCCCGGCGAGCAGCGCTTCCAACGGCTCGGCCACCTCGTTGTCACGGTCATGGATATGGATTGCGCTGGCTTCCTCGCCAGTGTCCTTGAGCACCAGGCTCGCGATCGGCGTGTCAGTGTCGAGATTGACGCGAAGGCCCTTTACGAACCGCCGCTTTTCCGCAACCGCCTTGCCGATAAGGTAGCGCTCGTCGCTGGTTTCGTAGGGGAGCCACTCGGGCGTCACCGGCATCAGCGCGGCCTCGATGAGGTCGAACGTTCCTTCGCGGCGCCGCGCGAACGAACCGGCGAGCACGAGATGACCGCTTTTGCCATGTGGACCGTCCTGAGCCTGCCACAGGGCAAGCTCGCCCGCGAACCGCTTGTGAAAGCGCCGCGCCATGTCCTGGTCCATCACGAAGGGCATGTCGCCGACATGGCGCAGGACGATCTTCTCGGCGCCGTGTGCGGGGACGATCTCCTTAATCTCGCCCACCACCACCATCATCTCGTCGCGCGAGGCATAGACCCTGGCCAGCGCCGCGCGGCGGCGGGCCCGGATCTCTTCCTTTTCTTCAATCTTGAAGCTCTCGGGAACGAACAGGACATGCGGCAGGGCTTCCTGCTTTGCCCGGCAGCTGGCCGCCGCCTCGAGCAGTGCGCGGCGCACCACGAACCATGTCCGCTTGCCCGCCATCTTGGGATGCCAGTGGGTCAGCTCCGCCCGATCCCACAGCACGTGCAGAAGCCCGCGC
>JAGNNA010000518.1 GCA_017990895.1 Reyranella sp. | reverse complement strand
CGCGAGGGCTATCGATAGATGCCGAAGGCCGGCGACCCATGGCGAACGACGCCGTCACGGTCGGCCAGAGGGCCCTCGCGGGGCCGCGGGACGCCATAGCGACGGCGGCCACGCGGGATCGAAACGGTGTGTAGAGGTCTAGCGGCAGCGTCGCCAAGGGCGGCGCGATGCCGGAGCGCCAGGTGGCGCATCGACCGATTGCGGGGGGCAGGATGAAACGAGCGAACGAGCGCGTCGATCAGGCGATGGCAGCGGCCAGCACCTCGAGCCGGGTGGCGGATGGCGATGCCGATCTAAAAATGCCCGGCTCGGAGCGGGCCAGGCATGCCCGCGAAGCCATCCGGGCGCGCCAACCCAGAGGGGCGTTCGACGCCAGGGCGATACGGGAGTTGTCCCAGGCAGCGCCGACCGATCCAGCTCAGTTGCGGCGGACGATCCGCCGCAGCGAGCTACGCCAGATCGTGCCGCTGGCCGACTCGACGATCTACGAGCTGGAACGGCGCGGGGATTTTCCCCAACGCTTCTTCCTCACGGCACGCTGCGTCGTGTGGGACTTGGCTGAGGTCGAGGCCTGGCTGCGGAGCCGTCGGCAGCCGGGGGATTCTGACTTGGTGAAGAAGGCGCCGGCGCCGGATTTTCGGAAGAGACAGCGCCGGATCACCGCGGGGAACGTGTAGGCGCGATTGCCAGGTCCATGGGGCAGTCGGAGTCACCACGAGAACGTGTAGATGTTGGGACAGGGCTACCTTATGCCGATTGCACTCGGCCACCAAACGTCGCCGCGAAGGGCTGCTCCCGAGTCGTCTGGCCCAAGCTCTTGATCTGACGCGCCGATGGTGCGCACGCAAAATCTACCTCGGCGCTGAAGCACCGGCCGGTTCTCAGGCATCCGCATCCTCCTCGTCCATGCGGCGCCCATCGGCAAGTTGTCGATCGATGTCCTGCGCTGCGTGATCTCGCATCGCCAGATACAAGTCGTAGGCGGGATCTGCGCGTGTGATTCGTTCGAGACGCTCTTCCGCGAGCTTCTTGAGTCGTACATCGGCGTCGAATGGCTGTCCGGGAGCACCTGAGCGAACGCCGCCCACCGAGGATGCGAATATGGCGGAGGAGAGATCCTTGTGCGCCTTGCGGCCGATGGAGCGCGCCGCCCGCAGTGCTCGACCGATAAAGCCTTCATGATCCGAGACGAATGAAGGACCCGCGTCACGAACGATCGCGGTGACGACCTTGAAGTGACTGGGCGAACCGCCCGCAGTGACCCAGTCCTCGATGATCGCTATGCATGCGGCGTCGTAGGGACTGCAAAGAGTCTGAACCAGCTCGGCGAAGCGATAGCTGAATTGATAGTCGCCTATGCGATCGAGAGCCCAGTCGAGCAGGCTGCGGAGAAGGGCCACGCCCTCCGGGTTAGCAAGCAAGTCGAGCGCGTCACGATCATTGAGCACGCCGCCGAGAGGCTGCATGGACCAGTCCTCTCGTGCAATGGAGGCATCGATGCGCGCCTTCGCCAGATCAATCACGACCCCGGGGGCTCGACTGATCGCCTTTTTGAGGAATGCGTTGACCCAGTGGTCGTCTAATCGAGGGACGCTCCGAAGCCCATCGAGCAGCCGACGCAACTGGTCATCTCGGATCAGACCGAAGGGTATGGTGTCTTCGTGCACGAGCCAGATGAAGTAGTCCCCTGCCGATCGCATTGCGAGGTCGATGTTCGCGCTGCTAAGCAGATCGATCGCAAGGGACTTGTCGCGCCGCGCGACCTCAAGGGCGATATTCGACGTGTATCGCAACACAGGCGCGCTTTCGGAGCGGAAAATGCGGCGCAAAGCCATGAGGTCGGTTTCTTCGTACGTGGCCGGGTGGGTGGCGAACATGTAGCTTTCCGCGACGACCAGGAGGTGGGTGTCGCCAGCGTCCAGCATTTGCGTGGCAAGGTGGCTTCCCTCGTCGCGGCGAGCGGTCAGAAGTGCACCGAGTGCCCGACCGGCGTGAGATGACAGGAGCGTCGTGTCACCTTCGAGCCGACACTTCACGATATACCGCGCGAGGTCAAGGTTCTTCAGCAGCAATCGGCCGATGAAGAGTTGTCCTAGCCCATAGTCCGGGTTGCCCGTCGCCTCCTTGATGTCGGCGAGACGGGCGTTGAGGAAGAGCGCGAGTGCCGCAGGATCTGCGAAACGGTCTGTCAGATCGTGGAAAAGTGCGTTGTTGTCGGCTTCGTGCTGTGGTCTGCCGGTGCCCCCTTCCATTGGCCAGGTATTTGTGCCCCAGGCATCGATCAACGCACGAGTTGTTCTTGTCTCGATGTCTCGATCGAGCTTCGAGATGATTCGCTGCGCTGCAAAACGCGAACATTCAGGGCCGTAGAAAGCGTGCCAGTGCACGGACTCAGCAACCCGAACCAGGACCGTTGCAGAGATGTCGGTGGAATCAATGTATGCATCGAGCCGAGTGAGGGTGTCGGTGAACTCGTCAGCCCAATCGTCGCCGTCTCCTCCGCGTGCGCCGATCGGTCCCCGCAGAGCATCGCCGAGGGTTTGCGCAGCGACGAACGCGCGTCGAGCATTCGCATTCGCGAGACTTGCGAAGATCTCATCAACGATCAGCTTGCGAACTTCCGTGACCCGGTCACGCTGCACGGCGTACTGCGAGATCGTGATCGCCCGGTTAGAGGACGAAGATGTGAAGTGCCCTTCGGTGGCAAGCGCCCCGCGGAGAACATCAAAGGGCGAGTACGGGCCAGCCCAATTCTCTAGGTCGTCTAGCAGTGAAAATGAATGCTCGACCACATGCTCGACGTACTCAACTGGCTTGCGTGGTTCGGGTGTCGCAAGCTCGGTGAGTAGCCGGACCGGGTGATTGGGATGTGAGTTCGTCGCACGAGCGTCCGCACGGCCAGCTTCCCAGAGTAATGCGCACGCCTCCTGGACGAACTTGAGGGTGTATGCCGCATTGCGAATGATGCGGCAGACGTCCTCATCCTCGCCGTGACCTTGATCCACAAGCCGGCCCGCAAAGGCGAGCGCCTGCCGAGGCTGGTAGTAC
>JAGNNA010000153.1 GCA_017990895.1 Reyranella sp. | reverse complement strand
GCCGCCACGAAGGCATCGTCGTGCAGCTCGGGATAGGTCGCGTAGAGCCGGTCGATCCCCTCGCTCTGACCGGGGCTCAGCTTCTCGTGCGGATCGAGGCATTCGATCGACTTGAGCAGCCCCTGCCGCCGCAGGATCTCGTGACATCCCGGAATGCAGCCCGCGAAATCGTAGTCGACGTCGAACACCACGCTGTTGCAGTCCGTCACGAAGGAATCAAGCGCGAGGATTTCGGGCGCGATGGCACCGTTCGAGACCGAGAGTTTCAGCTTTTCGAGCATCTTCACCGCGCCGCGTGTCCAGACGCTCCAGTGGCCCAACAGGCCGCCCTGGAAGCGCAGCGTGACCTCGCGGTTGCCGGTGCGGACGACCATCGGCGTTACAAGATCGGCCACGATGTGGTCGTCGTTGCCGGTGTAGAGCGTGATCCGATCCTCGGCGTGCGCGGCCGCGATGCCGAAGCAGACATCGAGCGTGCGATAGCGGTTGAACGGCGCCACCTTGATCGCCACGACATTGTCGATTGAAGCGAAGCGCGTCCAGAACTCGCGTGACAGATTGATCCCGCCCACGGCCGTCTGCAGGTAGAAGCCGATCAGAGGCATCTCCTTCGCGACCGCGCTGCAATGCTCGATCAGCTCGTCTTCGCTCGCGCCCTTCAGTGCGGCCAGCGAGAGCAGCACCGCATGGTAGCCGAGCGACCGCGCGGTTCGCGCTTCCTCAACCGCCTGCGCCGTTCTGCCGACGGCGCCCGCGATCATGACCAGGGGCCGGTCCGTCCAGTCGCGCGCCGTCTCAATGGCGAGTTCCAGGACCGGGCGATAGAGCCCGACCTCGCGGATGGCGAACTGGGTCGAATGCACGCCCACCGCCAGGCCCCCCGAGCCGGCATCGAGGTAGTAACGGCTCAAGGCGCGCTGCGACTGTGTGTCGAAGTTGCGCTCGGCATCAAGGGCCAGCGGATGCGCGGGGATGACGGTGCCCTGCCGCAGAAGGGAGAGGACCGGCGCCGGCAGGTCGCGCCAGTGAAGGGCCTTGTCTGTGCTCATGCCTGCATCCTAACCCAGTTCCGGGCCCGCGAGGGCGAAGACATGCGAGGGATCGTCCAGTCCCTTGGCGGTGCCGAGGGTCATGCGCATGTAGCCACGGGGCGAGGACGCCCCCTGCCCCTCAAGCCAAGCGCGAACAGCCTGATGCGCCTCGGGCACGTCGATGATGAAGGGTCCCGGCGCGGCGGCGGCCGAGCACGAGATCAACGACAAGGCGATGGCCTCGCGGTCGGCCACGACGGGCCCCAACGACGTCGCGACCCGGCCTTCGCGGCCCAGAACGAAGCCCACGATCTTGCCGCCCATGTCTTCGGCCAGCCAGGCTCGACCCGGCTGGCGCAAGGCCAGGTGCATAAGGATCGAGGGCCGTTCCATACCGGTCAGCGGCCGGTCATAGACGGCGAGCCGCGGCAGGTCCGCCGGTGTGACGGGCCGGATCGTGACGCCGGCCGGCGGTGCTACCGCCTCGGCATTCACCGCGTCGAAGTGCCAACGCGCGATCGGGTACAGGTCTCGAAAACCCAGCGGAAGGTAGATCGGGCGTCCCTGTTCCGTTGCGTCGAGGCCCGCGACGGCGTCCGCCGCGCGCACTTCCTCGATGCAGCGCTGCAGCAGGCCGGTACCGACGCCTCCCCGACGGCGCTCCTTCGTCACCAGCACCATGCTTATCCAGGCCAGCTTCTGGCCGAGGGGCAGCACGAGCGAACTCGCCTGCCACGTCCCGTCGGATGCCGTGCAGCCGAAGCCGCGGCCGGCGCCCAGCATGAAGCGCCAGTCGGCGACGTTCTGGTTCCAGCCCGCCTCGATCGACAGCGGCCACACCGCATCGCTCTGTTCGGGATCGATCGGCTTGACGTCCAGCCCGTCAGTACTTGCCATCGCGCACCTCGTAGTGCGTGGGCTTGTTCAGAGTGGCCATGTCGCGCTCCAGCCAGTCGGCCGTCCACTCGATCATCTTCGAGAGCGGCACGCTGGGCGGTCCGAACTCCTTCTCCATCCGGCTCGCGTTGTTCAGCCAACCGGTCGGCGCTTCCTTGCCGGTGAGGATTGGTGTCCTCCCCAGCAGCTTGCCGAATTCGGCGGCCAGCCAGCGGATCTCGATCGTCTCGAGCCCGGTGACGTTGATCGGGGTCGTGGGCGTCGTGGCCCGCGCGAGACAGCGCAGCGCGACCGAGTTGGCGTCGCCCTGCCATATGACGTTCACATGGCCCATCGACAGATCGATCGGCTCGCCGTCCCGGACCTTGCGGCCGACGTCGTGCAGCACGCCGTAGCGCATGTCGATCGCGTAGTTCAGGCGAAACAGCCGGCCCGACGTACCGTGCCGCGCCGAAAAATACTCGAACATGCGTTCGCGGCCGACGCAGGAATTGGCGTAGTCGCCGGACGGCGGCACCGGCGCTAACTCCTCCGTTGCGCCGCCGCTGTCGACCAGCACGAACGGATATACGCAGCCCGTCGAGAAGGCGACGATGCGCGATTCCTTGAACACTTCGGCGACCATCGCCGGGACCTGCACATTCATCGCCCAGGTGAGCGGCACGTCGCCCGTCGCGCCGAACTTGCGGCCGGCCATGAACACGACATTGGCGGCCTTCGGAAGACCCTCCAGCGCTTTTCGATCGAGCAGGTCTGCGGAGATCGGCTCGACGCCGGCCTTTTCCAGCGCCTCCCACACACCGGGCTCGCTGAAGCGCGCCACGCCCATCACGCGCTTGGTCGGTGCGGCGCGCTTGGCCATGCGCGCCAAGGTCGGGCCCATCTTGCCGCCGACCCCGAGGACGAGAATGTCGCCGGGCGTTGCTGCGAGGTCCGCCACCAGCTCGGCGGACGGTGCGGTCATGAAGTCCTCGACGGCCTCGACGCTCTCGAAGCGGGCCGGAAGGTTGGCGCTCATTTCTTGCCTCCAGGATGGGCCGGGACCAGGCGTTTACGGGGCGCGTCGGGCATCGCCCGAAGCGCCGCGAAGTCGAGATCGACGCCGACGGCAAAACCCGGGCACCCGAGCGAGCCCAACGCCAACGCGCCGTCGCGAACCTTGAGCCGTGCCGGCTTGCCGGGCTGGCGCTCGTAGAGATCGGGATGCGCGGCCACGAACGCGTTCTGTTCGGCATCGGAGGCCGACGACATGCCGTCGATGAAGTGATGCGCGTTGCGCTCGACATGGGTTAGGCCCAGCAGCGAGACCAGCGCCAGGTCCTGCTGGACGCTGACACCGGGCTGCGTCGTCAGGTCCTCGGCGGACATGAAATAGCCCGGTCCGAGCTTCGCGACGCGCGCGGCATTCAGGATCGACTTGTAGAAGCCCTTGCAGTTCTTGCTCGAAACGCCGGCATAGCCGAGCTTCAGCGCCTCGGGGAAGGTCGACAGTTCGCCGTCGGACTCGTCGATGATGACAGGACGATACTTGGCCAGCGCCGTCACGGGCCGGCTGAGCGCCGCCTGCCGCTTGATCGGCTGCTCGATGAACAGCGTCGCCGCGACCATCTTCGCAAGCGCCGGCGTCTCCTCCACCTTGCGCCAGAGCTCGACGATGCCGTCGACATCGTCATACTGCTCGTTACCGTCAAACGTGACCTTGTAGTCGCCTGCGCCGGCGTCCAGCACCGAGGCGATGCGCGTCAGCCGATCGAGATCGGCCCTCACGTCGCCGCCAACCTTCAGCTTGTAGTAGCGACCGCGATAATAGGAGACGACCTCTTCGAGCGTCTCCGGCAGCCCGTCATTCACGCGCTCCGAGGCCGGCCATTCCGCCGTCGTCAGCGGATCGACCAGGCCCACCGTGTGGCGGAGATCGATAGACGGGCGTGGCTTCAAACCGGCAAGGAAGCCCGAGAGATGCCCCGCATCGATATCAGGCGTCAGATCGGTCGCGGCGATGCCCGGCACGTTGGCCGCGATCATCTGCGCGAAGGACTGCCCCGTCGCCTTGCCCACCGCATCGATGATCGCGCGGTCGAGCAGCGCCGGCCCGTACGAGGCGACCAACGGATTGAGGGCGAGTTCGGCACCGCGTAAGATCTGCTGGCGGTAGCTACCGGCATAGAGGCCGAACGGCGTATCGAAGCCGCGCGCGCTGTAGTGGTCGATGGCAAGCTGCAACGACTGGCGGAGTTGGTCGAGATTCTGGGAGTCGGAAAAGTCCGGGCTCTTTTCGAACCACTTGGCGCCCAGTGCCTCGGCCGCCACGCCTTCGCTGGTGCGACCGTCTTCGAGCGCGATGCGCACGCGTATGATCGCCTGGATGCCCCGCGTCACGGTGATGACGCCGAAGCGGAACGGCAGGCGCAGACGATGGTCGCGCTCGAAGCGGTCGACCGCCTCAACCTTCACTTTCATGCAGTTTGCTCCAGCAGACCTTGGACATAGCCGATCATGCGCGCCGCGCAGGTCGGACCGTCGGGCTCGTAAATGAACGGCTCCATTGCGACCCAGCCATCATAGCCGGTCTCGCGCAGCGCCTGGACCACGGGGGCGAACTTGTCGGCACCCTCGCCGGGCCCGCGCTTGTTGCGGTCGTTGAACTGCACATGGGCCATCAGTCCCGTCGGCATCCAGCGGCGGATGGCGTCGGCGACCGACTCCTTTTCTTCCAGGCTGGAGGCCAGCGTGTCGACCATCAGCCGGAAGGCCGGGCTGCCGATTCGGCGGACAATGGCTTCCGCCTCGCCGAGCGTGTTGACAAAGTTGCAATCCGGTCGTGCCAACGGCTCCAGGCAATAGACGACGCCCGCCTTCTCGGAAGCAACGGCCGCGGCCGCCCAGGCTCCCTCCGCCCGCTTGGCGTCGTCCGGCTCGGCGACGCGACGCTGCGCGGGCGAACCATGGACGAGATAGGTGCCGCCAAGCTCTGCACACAGTTCGATGGATGACAGCATAACATCGACGCTGCGCTGCCACACCGCCCGATCCTCGGTGGAGATGGACAGGCCGGCCGGCGCCGCCAGGAGCCAGTGGAGGCCGCTCACCTCGACGCCGGCGTCGGCACAGGTTCGGCGGACGGCAGCACGGCCGGAGGCTGGCATGCGCCATGTATCGTCGCCCAAGGTGAAGGGCGCAACTTCCAGCCCCTTGTAGCCGAGCGCCGCCGCCAGAGCGCATTGGCGCTCGAACGGCAGCTCGCGGATGACTTCATTGCAAAGGGAAAGCTTCACGGACGAACCTCGCCTTGACGGGCAAATGCGCGTTCGCCAGTCTCATCATATGGGAGCCCATGATATCAGCGAGACAAAAGCGATGAACAGTTTCATCGCTGCGCGCGCATGACGAAATTCGGCACCCTGGCCAACCGTTATTGGCCGACGCTCGCCCTGTTCGCCTTCCTGCTGGCGAGCTGGCAGGCCGCCGTCACCTTCGGCAACATCCGCGAGTATCTCCTCCCTGCCCCGCTCTCGGTCTGGAACGCGCTCTGGCACGGCGACACGGCGTGGTGGCCCCATCTCTGGACCACGACCTTCGAGATCATCGGCGCCTTCCTGATGGCCGCCGTAGTCGGTGTGGCATTGGGCGTCGCCATCGCCTGGTCGCCCATCCTCGCCAACGCCCTCGTGCCGTTCCTCGTTTTCGTGAACACGCTGCCGAAGGTGGCGATCGCACCGCTGTTCCTGATCTGGATGGGCTACGGCATCTTCCCCAACATGCTGATGGGCGCGCTGATCGGCTTCTTCCCGGTGGTCATCAACACCGCCGTCGGCCTGTCCCAGGTCGAGCCGGACATGCTCGACCTCGGCCGCGTCTTCAACGCGCCGAAATGGAAGATCTTCGTGAAGATCCGCATACCCAACGCGCTGCCCTACATCCTGAGCGCGCTCAAGATCACGGCGACCGCCGCGGTGGTGGGCGCGATCGTCGGCGAGTTCGTCGCCTCGCAGCGCGGCCTGGGCTACGTCATCGTGACCACGCAGAGCAGCATGAATACCTCGGTGGCGTTCGCTGCCCTGGTCTGGATTTCCGTCGTGGGCCTCCTGCTCTACGGCGCCGTCGTATTGCTGGCGCATCTCTGGGCCCCCTGGGCCGAGGGCGTCGACTGAGTTCGGGGAAGGGAAAAGGGAGACCGCTATGACACGCACATTGTCGCTTGCGCTGGCCGCGCTGCTGGCCACGTCCGGCGCCGCCTCGGCGCAGGAGAAGTTCACCTTCGCACTCAACTGGTTCGCGGTCGGCGACCACGCCGCCTACTGGGTCGCGCTCGACAAGGGGTACTACAAGGCCAAGGGCCTCGACGTGACGCTTGAGAACTCCAAGGGATCGGGTGATTCGATTGCCAAGGTCGACACCGGGCGCGCCGATGCCGGCCTCGCCGATGCCGCCGTCGTCATCGCCTCGGTCGGTCGAGGCACGACCGTCAAGACCGTCGGCATGGTGTTCGACAAGACGCCGCTCAACATCTTCAGCCTCAAGGAGAAGCCGCTCGCCAAGCCCAAGGACCTGGAAGGCAAGACGCTCGCCGCCCCTCCGGGCGATTCGCAGCGCCAGATGTTCCCGGCCTTCGCCAAGGTGAACGGCATCGATCCGGCCAAGGTCTCCTGGGTGAATATCGAGCCCGCCGCCAAGATCGCCGCGGTCGCCGAGAAGCGCGTTGACGGCGTAGGTGACTACAGCACGGGCCTGCCGCTCTACGAGAAGGCTGCCGGCAAGGGCAATGTCGTGATGATGCCGTGGGCCGATTTCGGCTTTGACATGTACTCGATGTCTATCATCGCCAGCGCCAAGACGATGAAGGACAAGCCCAAGGCCCTGAAGGACTTTCTCGAAGCCTCCTATATGGGCTGGCGTGACGTCATGGCTGACCCGAAGGCAGCCATGGAGATCCTGAAGAAGCGCGTGCCCGAAGTCGACGTCGAGGTGATGACCCCCAACATGATGATCGGTCTCGGCCTGATGAAGACCGACCGCTATGCCAAGAACGGCATCGGCTGGATCGACGAGAAGAAGATGTGCGACTCGGTCGATCTCGTGAACACCTACATGGGCCTGCCGAAGAAGGTCGAGTGCAAGGACGTCTACTCGACCGAGTTCTTCACCAAGGTCGCGACGCCGAACTGATCCAGGCAGTCGCGTCGCGTGGCACAGGGACTGATCGACCTCGACCGGGTCGGGATGACGTATCAGGCGGCGAGCGACCCGGTCGAGGCCCTCGCCGGCATTTCCGCGTCCATCGGGGCCGGCGAGTTCGTCTCGCTGGTCGGACCCAGCGGCTGCGGGAAGTCGACTCTGCTGCGTATCGTGGCCGGACTGCGTCCTGCCACGACCGGGACGATTACCGTCGCCGGCCGCACGGTGGCGCAGCCGATCCCGGACGTCGGGATGGTGTTCCAGGCACCGATCCTCCTGAAATGGCGCTCCATTCTGGAAAACGTGCTGCTGCCGGCCGAGCTCGCCGGCAAGGATCCACGCGCGCTGCGGGCCCGGGCCGAGCAGCTCCTCGACATGGCGGGGCTCGGCGGCTTCGGCGCCAAGCTGCCGCGCGAACTGTCCGGCGGGATGCAGCAGCGGGCCGCGCTCTGCCGCGCCCTGCTGCTCGATCCGCCGCTCCTGCTGATGGACGAGCCGTTCGGCGCGCTCGACGCCATGACCCGTGACGACATGGCGCTCGAGCTATTGCGCATATGGGGCGAAAAGGACGTGGCGCGCGAGGCTCGCAAGACGGTCCTGTTCGTCACCCATTCCATTCCGGAGGCAGTCTTTCTGTCCGACCGCGTGATCGTCATGTCGGCCCGCCCGGGGCGCATCGCCGCGGACCTGCGGATCGACCTGCCCCGCCCCCGCACCGTGGAACTGCGGGCCTCCGAGGCGTTTGGCAGGCTCAACCTCGAAATTTTCCGCGCGCTCACCGGTAAAACCATCGTGGGTACGGCCCTCTAGGCCGTTGGCGAGGCCCGGCCTGCCTGATAAGACGCGGGCGAAATAGCAGGAGCAGACATGGCCAACGCCGCCACCCCCCTCAAGAGCGCCGCCAAGGGCATCAGCGCCGACGCCCGGCCCTTCGACTGGGAAGACCCGTTCTTCCTCGACGACCAGCTGACCGAGGACGAGATCGCGATCCGCGACGTCGCACGCGACTATTGCCAGGACAAGCTGATGTCGCGCGTTCTCGAGGCCAATCGCCACGAGAAGTTCCATCGCGAGATCATGAACGAGTTCGGCGCGCTCGGCCTGCTGGGCTCCACCCTGCCCGAGAAGTACGGCTGCGCCGGCGCCAACTACACGAGCTACGGCCTGGTCGCCCGTGAAGTCGAGCGGGTCGATTCCGGCTACCGCTCGGCGATGAGCGTCCAGTCCTCGCTGGTCATGCATCCGATCTACGCCTACGGCAGCGAGGAGCAGCGCATGAAGTACCTGCCCAAGCTCGCCACCGGCGAGTGGGTTGGCTGCTTCGGCCTCACCGAGCCCGACCACGGCTCCGATCCGGGCGGCATGAAGACCCGCGCCACGACCGTCCCCGGCGGCTACAGCCTTTCGGGCTCCAAGATGTGGATCACCAACTCGCCGATAGCCGACGTGCTCGTGATCTGGGCCAAGCTCGACGGTGGAGCGATCCGCGGCTTCATCCTCGAGCGCGGCTGGAAGGGCATTGAGACGCCGAAGATCGAGGGCAAGTTCAGCCTGCGCGCCTCGGTGACGGGCGCCATCATGCTCCAGGACGTCTTCGTGCCGGTCGAGAACATGATGCCCAACGTCGCCGGCCTCGGCGGCCCGTTTGGCTGCCTCAACAACGCCCGCTACGGCATCGCCTGGGGCGCCATGGGCGCCGCGGAGTTCTGCTGGAAGCAGGCGCGCAACTACACGATGGAGCGCAAGCAGTTCGGCCGGCCGCTGGCCGCCACACAGCTGATCCAGAAGAAGCTCGCCGACATGCAGACCGAGATCGCGCTGGGCCTCCAGGCCTGCCTGCGGGTCGGTCGCCTCAAGGACAAGGGCCATGCCCAGCCCGAGATGATCTCCCTGATCAAGCGGAACAACTGCGGCAAGGCGCTCGACATCGCTCGCGTCGCCCGCGACATGCACGGCGGCAACGGCGTCTCGGACGAGTATCACGTGATCCGTCACGCCATGAACCTCGAGGCCGTGAACACCTACGAAGGCACGCACGACGTGCACGCGCTGATCCTCGGCCGTGCCATCACCGGCATGCAGGCGTTCAGCGCCGGAGCCTGAACGGCGTGATCCTGCCTCCCCCCGGCGACATCGCGATCGTCGTCGCCGGGGCGCTGGCGGCAGGCTTCGTCAACGGACTGAGCGGCACCGGCTACGCGCTGGTGGCGCTGGGCTTCTGGCTCCAGGCCATGTCGCCCCTCACGGCCGCGCCCCTCACCGCCCTGTGCGGCGTCGCCGGCCACATCCAGTCCCTTCCCCGCATCTGGAGCGGCGTCCGCTGGACACGCCTGTGGCCGATGCTGTCGGCCGGCATCGTCGGCGTGCCGCTGGGCACTCTCCTGCTTCATCATCTGGAGCCTGAGCCGCTCAAGATGGGCGTGGGGATCCTGCTGATCGTCTACAGCGCGTGGATGGCCATCGTGCGCCGGCCGCCGATCGTCACCGGTGGCGGCCGGCCTGCCGACGCGGCCGTGGGCCTGATCGGCGGCGTGCTGGGCGGGATGGCCAGCCTCAGCGGTCCGGCGCCGGCAATCTGGGCGCAGCTCCGCGGCTTCGGCAAGGACGAGCAGCGGGGCGTCAACCAGCCCTACAATATGGGTGTTCTGTTCCTGGCCCTCATCTCGGCCGGCATCGCGGGCTTCCTCGACCGCACGTTCATGATCTGGGCGGCAATCACCGTGCCAACGACGCTTGTCGGTGCGCGCATCGGCCTCGCACTCTACGGCCGCATCAACGATCTCCAGTTCCGCCGAATCCTGCTCGGCCTGCTCTGTCTGTCGGGCCTGACGCTGATCCTGACGTCGTTGCGTTAGCCGGCCAGCGCCTTCAGGCAGCCGCTCTCGGCCAGCAGCGGTTCGAGACCTGTCGTTCCCTTCGCCATCTCATACTTGCGCCGGAGCTCAGCCAGCGAGCGCGCGTGGTACTTCTGCGGCTCCTGTGTCCACTCCCCTCCGCCAAGGCTCATCGTGAAGCTCTTGTCGCCACGAGCGATTGCGGCCGCATTGGCCGCCGACCAGGGCAGGAACAGCGCCCCGACCTCCTGCGACAGCAGCGGCTTCAGCGTCGGTTCGAGGGCGGCGAGCGCCTCGAAGTCCCCTTCCGCCCGGGGCGAAAGCATACGCTGGATCCACGCCATAACGTTCGGCGCCGAAGCGCGCATGATTGCGCCCGGCGTGGGATCGGTCGCGGCCTCGTAGAGCTGGCCCCATAGCCCGAAATCGGCCATCGCCGGCCGGCCACCCAGCAGGTAGGGGCGCGACGCCAGATGCGCGTCGATCAGGCCAAGCGCCTTGGCGAACGAGGCCTCGATCAGCGGCTCCGTCTCGTCGTTGGAGCCCACGAATCTCAACCGGCCCATCATGCGCTCGGCCACCGCCGCACGAGCCTGGGCGACGGCGAGAGTGCCCTTCGCGCCCATCATCTGCTGCGCGATCCGCTCGGCCGTGGACCAGACGTCCGGCTGGTAGCGCCAGCGATAGTGGAACATCCACTTGTTCCCCCACTCGTCGCCATACTCTTCGAGAAGCGCCGACACGAAGGCGAGCGCAGGATCAGCGGGTGTCACGGACGGTTCGGGGTGCGACGCCTCGAAGCGTTCGAGGATCGGCGTCGAGTCCTGGATGCCCTCGCCTTCCGGCGTCACGACCAGCGGCACCAACGGCAGCTTGGCATATTTCTGGAACTCGGCCCGCATTGCGGGCGACCTCGGGATCCACTCGTGATCCAGCTTCTTGTAGCGGAAGAAGGACCGCACCTTGACCGAATAGGGCGATAGTTCGGAGCCGTAGATCCTGTAGGTCATAGCGCTCTCAGATCCAGCGTTTGCGCTTCAGCCAGAGGAAGATGGAGGTCACGATGACCACGACCATCACCCAGAAGAAACCGTAGCCGTACTTCCATCCGAGCTCGGGCATGTTGCCGCTGTCGCGGTCGAAGTTCATGCCGTAGATGCCGGCGAGGAAGCTCAGAGGCATGAAGAACACGGTGATGACCGCCATGGTCTTCATGACCTCGGACATCCGGTTCGACGAGTCCATCAGGTAGACTTCCATCAGGCCGTTCGCCATTTCGCGGTAGCTCTCGACCAGGTCGAGCACCGCCT
>JAGNNA010000517.1 GCA_017990895.1 Reyranella sp. | reverse complement strand
GGTCCGGGGCGACCATTCTCAGGACGCTGTCGACCTGCTCGCTGGGGAGCAGCAGGGCGTTTGGCCCCCGCGGAAGGTTCGGGTCTTCGACCATCATGGCCGGCAGCATGAAGACGGCCGCCTTATCGTCGACGACCAGCAGGCTCAGGCGCAGTCCTGGTTCGACGCGCACGTCGACACCGTGCTCCAGGAGCATCGACATGCTATCCGCCTGCCCGTACCCGAGTCGCAGCGCCTGCGCGCTACCGTCGAGCACCACGCGCACATTGGCACGTCCGAGACGACCGTGGGCTTCGATCAGGGCTGCAGCGACCGTGTCGGTCACGCCCGGCGTCGCGTAGACCGCGCGACCCCGGGCGGCTCGAATCGATCGCGCGGCCGCTTCGTCGCTGACGATTTTCAGTTCCATGGCTGAGGCTGCCGTTGATCGGTCACGGCAGGGTCCGGGTCAGCGCCCGCCGCAATCGCCGGGCTCGGGACAGCGTCCAGCTGTCGCTTTCGTACGCGCCGAGAACTCGATCGAACAGCTTCATGCACCGGTCGAAGAGGTCGGCGCCGATCCCGTCCAGATGCGGGCGCAATGCTTCCGTGATGGCCGAGTCTGCCAAGGCGCCAGGACGTCGGTTCGCCCAGTGCGCGAGCAGCAGCCAGGCATCTCCGATACAGAGCCCGAGGTCAACCGCCTGGTCGAGCACAAGCCGGACGTCGGCGTGCAGGTCCATTGCCTCGCAATGCGCGGCCAAGCCTTGGACTCTGCCGCCGTGCGATAGGTGTTCAGAGACCGCTTCCGCGATGGCCTTGAGCGATGCCGGCTGCATGTCTTCAGACTGCTTGCGCAGAAACGCGGGAATCTCGAAGTCGTCGGCGCTGGCCAGGCTGAAGCGAATGTCCGAATCGGCGGACCTGCGAGCGCTGCGCCAGACCGACGGCGTGCTGAGCGCTGCGTAGTCCATCGATGCCGACTCCATCACCGTGGAGGTTGCGCCCCAGCCGGCTGCAAGCATCGAACTGACCCGGTGCAACTCGGCCTGCTCGGTGGCCTTGTCCGCTACGGCGCGCCTGTGCACGAGGATGCAGTTGGTCTGCTTGCTCATGAGCTGGTAGTCAATCGCGAGCATCAGCGACTCGCGATCTTCGGCGCCGGACATGCGACGCGACGCCGCAATCCTCGGCAGGCTGTCGCCAGGGCAGGGTGCATCTGCTTCTCCCCGCGCCAATTCCGTCGTCGCGCCCAGGGCATCTGTTGCCAGCAAGCGGACAGCCGAAGCCTGCGCTCTCGCTGCCGCCCCGGCGAATGCGATGAAGGTGTCGCCACCGAAAACCGCAGCCGGTACGGCGCTTTGCCAAGCCGTCTCGCCGCCCCAGTCAATTCGCACGTCCCGCCAAGGCTGCTGGCGGATGCGCCCGAGCATGCGCCGCGCAGCTGCTTCCAGGGCCTCGCCGGGAGTGGCGAACTCACAGGCGCCTCCCGTGGCCTCGGCCAGCGAGCGCAGGACGCCTTCCGCAGGGGAGGTGCCCACGCCGATCGCGAAGACGCGATGACCACTCGCCTTCGCCGCGGCGATCATCTCCTGGGCCTGCCAGACTTCGCCGTCGGTGATGAGCAGGACGTCGGCGCCGCGATGGCTCGTGTTCCCCGGCAGTTCGAAGACCGACCGCAGGGCCTTCTCCATCTCGGTCCCGCCCAGATCGGCTTCGATCGCGTCCACCAGCGGAGCCAGGTGTCGGAGCGTGCGCGGCGAGCATTCGGCCGGCGCCAGTACATGCTCCACCTCGGAGCCGAAGCGGCTCAGGCTCACCCGGTCACGATCGGTCAGCCCACCGAGCACGCCGCGCAGCGCGGCGCGTGCGGAGGTGATGCTGTCGCCGCCCATCGAGCCGGAACAGTCCACCAACAGCTTGATTGCGATTTGGTCGCGAGGCGCTGTGACGGGCGGCTGGAGTGCCGCCATCAGGACCAGCGGAGCCACCTTGGAGACGGCATCGGCAGACTGGATGACGAGCGAGGGGCGAGTCTCTTTGGGCTGCACCAGGATCACCACATCCCGATCCAGCGAGGCGCCGCGGTCCAGATCCAATCGGACTCCGCCATCGACCGCCGCTCGGGTGAAACGATGCGTCGGGCACTCGACGGTCGCGCCCGCCAGCGAGCCCGCCACCGTGACCGAGAGTGCCAAAGGGTACTCAGCCGCCATGGACGCTTGCGGCACCTGCTGCGGCTGAAGCCCGCCGAGCTCGGCGGACCCGTAGCGAGGGGCGATCGTGGTCGGGATCGCCATGCGAAGCCGTCCCTGCTCGAAAGCCAGCAGCTGCGCGAAGCGTGCCTCCAACACGATCTCGTCGCCGGGCTTGAGGTTGCCGATGTTGGCCGTGTGCAGGCCACCGTCGAGCGCCTCCAGCATCACGGGCGCATCACCTTCGGCGAGGGCGTCCTCGTACTGCCGTTCGGCCTCCCGTTTGGCGACGATGGTGCCAACCTTTCGCTCGCCGTTGAGCTCGGCCGCAAAGCCCAGCAGCACTGCCTGGTGCGGCAGCGGGAAGGTGTAAACCACCTCCAGCACCCTTTCAGAGGTGTTGCGATAGGTCTGCCGCAGCGCCAGCTCGAACAGCACGCCGTCCAGGCGACCCTCTGCTTTCACGCCGGTGAGCACCGGGCTGGGCGCGCCGGCATCGTGGCTGGCCAATACAAACGCGTTCTTCTCGCCGTTCATCGTTGTTCTCCCTGAGCATTCGGGTGGGGATCACGGCTCGTGCCGTGGCGCCCCGGGTTCTTGATCCGCTCGCACCTCGCGATACATCGCCGTGATGCCACGCACCAGAGCGCGAACTTGCTCGGGCGACAGCCCGGCCCGACCGGGCTCCACATGCACTTCCAGGCCGTCGGCCAGCGTCATCCGGCTCCAGACCTCGACCGAGCCAGGCATGGCTCGCTGCCGCGGCGGGTCTTCCGGCGCCCCCGCAATCAGTTCGCGCACCCGCTCGAGACTGAGACCGGCATCGGTCCAGCGGCGGATGAGCAGTAGTTGCTCCAGGTGGCGGCGCAGGTAGTGGG
>JAGNNA010000152.1 GCA_017990895.1 Reyranella sp. | reverse complement strand
GCCTACCTGGCCAACGTCATCACCCGCATCGTCGACCGTCACCCCAACAGTCGCCTCGACGAGCTCCTGCCGTGGACCTATCCCGCTACGCCCAATCTCAAGGCTGTGGCCTGAAAACGACGCTTACTGTCGCTCACCAACCGGCGCAACTTCACCAGCCACGTGCCGGCCTACGTGCTTCGGCTCCTGCTGACTGTCTCGATCTTTGCGGTGGGCGCCGTGGGCTACGGGTTCGGCCTGGTCGGCAGCCGCCAGCCCGGGCTCTCGGTCATGCTGCTCGGAGTCTGGACGCTCGCCATCGTGCTGATCGTCGACATCGACCGGCCGCAGAGCGGCGAGGTCAGGATCGACCCCGCGCCGCTCGTCTGGACGCTGCAGGGATTCGGGCCGGCGAAGTAACTACAGCCAGCTCATCTCCTGGCGCTGCTTCGCCTCGAAAGCCTTGATGTCCTTGTCGTAGCTCAGGGTCAGGCTGACCTCGTCGGCGCCCTTCAGCAGGCAGTCCTTGCGGAACGAGTCGATCTCGAACCGGTCGGTCTTGCCATCCGGGCCCGTCACGGTCTGAGCCGCGAGGTCGATCCTGATCTTCGCGCCGGGGGAGGCGTGCAGCATCGCCCGAAGCTCCGCCGCCCGCGCGGCGTCGAGGCGGATCGGCAGGGCGCCGTTCTGGAAGCAGTTGTTGAAGAAGATGTCGCCGAAGCTCGGGGCGATAAAGGCGCGCAGCCCGTTGTCGACCATCACCGTGACGGCGTTCTCGCGCGACGAGCCGCAGGCGAAGTTGCGCTCGGCCACGACGATCTTCGCGCCGGCAAAGGCCGGCATGTTGGTGACGAAGTCGGCGCGCGTGGTCTTGTCGGGCGTATAGCGCAGGTCGTGGAACAGCGCGCCGACCTGCAGGTCGCGCGGCTTGCCGAGGAACCGCGCCGGAATGATCTGGTCGGTATCGAGGTTCGGCTGGTCGATCGGGATCGCGACGGCGTCGAGCGTGGTGAAGGCTTCCATGACGATTCCCTCCTAGGCCAGCTTGCGGACGTCGGCGAAGTGGCCGGAGACGGCGGCAGCCACCGCCATCGCCGGGCTGACGAGGTGCGTGCGCACCCCCGGTCCCTGGCGGCCGATGAAGTTGCGGTTCGAGGTCGAGGCGATGCGCTGCTGCGGCTTGCCTGTGTCGCCGTTCATGCCCACGCACATCGAGCAGCCGGGCTCCCGCCATTCGAATCCCGCCTCGACGAAGATCCTGTCCAAGCCCTCGGCCTCGGCCTGCTTCTTCACCAGGCCCGAGCCTGCGACGACCCAGGAGGGAATCACGACCTTGCGGCCCTTGGCGACCTTGGCCGCGGCGCGCAGATCCTCGATGCGGCTGTTGGTGCAGGAGCCGATGAACACGCGATCGACCGGCACCTGTTCGAGCGGCGTGCCCGGCACCAGTCCCATGTAGTCGAGCGCCCGCTTCATGCTGTCCTTCTTGGCGCTGTCCGGCGCCGTCGAGGGCTCGGGAATGCGGCCGGTGATGGACAGCGCATCCTCGGGGCTGGTGCCCCAGGTCACCATCGGCGTGATCGACGCCGCGTCGAGGCTGACCTCACGGTCGAAGGTGGCGCCCTCGTCGCTCGGCACCGTGCGCCAGAAGGCGACCGCCTTGTCCCATTCGGCCGCCTTGGGCGCGAAGGGGCGGCCTTCGAGATAGGCGATCGTCGTGTCGTCGGGCGCCACCATGCCGGCCTTGCCGCCAGCCTCGATCGACATGTTGCAGACAGTCAGCCGGCCCTCGATCGACAGGCCGCGGATCACGCTGCCGGCATATTCGATGACATGGCCGACCGCGCCGGCCGTGCCGATGCGGGCGATGATGGCGAGGATCACGTCCTTGGCCGTGACGCCGTCGCCCAGCGTGCCGTCGACGCTGATGCGCATCGCCTTGGGCTTGCGCTGCCACAGGCACTGCGTGGCCATCACATGAGCCACCTCGGACGAGCCGATGCCGAAGGCCAGCGCGCCCAGCGCGCCATGGGTCGAGGTGTGCGAATCCCCGCACACCAGGGTCAGGCCTGGCTGGGTGACGCCCTGTTCGGGGCCGACGACGTGGGCGATGCCCTGGCGATCGTCGCCGAGATCGAACAGGGTGACCCCGCTCTCCGCCGTGTTGGTGCGGATCTGCTCGACCAGCTTGCGGTGGTGCGGGTCGGCGATGTCCCCGACCGCCCGGCTGTCGCTGCGCACATAATGGTCGGGCGTCGCGAAACCGCGATCGGGGCGGCGCAGCTTCATGTTGCGCTCACGCAGCTTGGCAAAGCCTGCCGCCGAACCGTCATGCATCAGGTGACGGTCGATGTAGAGCAGCGTGTAGCCGTCGTCGCGATCGACGACGACGTGACGCTGCCAGATCTTCTCGAACATCGTGCGCGCGGCGGCCATGCACTTCCTCCATTCAGTTCGCGCTCCTCTCCCCCTATCGGGGGGAGAGGAACATGAGATGAGTTACTCGGCAGCGGCCTTGATCGGGTCGCGGAAGGCGGTACGGCGCTCGTCCCATTCGGCGGCGCCGAAGCGGGCGAAGGTCTTGCCGGGTGAGCCGCTGACCGGCGGGAACTTGCCCTGCTTCAGGTCGCCCAGAAGCCGGTCGCAGGTCTGGATGATGCCGCCCAGAAGCAGACCGGGGACGATCGCGATCGCATAACCCATGCGCTCGGCGACATCGAGATCGATCTCCGGTGTCTTGCCGCCACGCACTACGTTCAGGAGGCAGGGGCCGTTGACCCGCTTCGGCACGGAATCGATCTCGGCCATGGTCTGCGGCGCCTCGACGAAAGCCACGTCGGCCCCGTTGGCGAGGGCGGCATTGGCGCGCTCGATCGCCTCGTCGAGGCTGACGACCGCGCGCGAGTCGGTGCGCGCGATGATGCAGAAATCCTTCGACCGGCGCGCCGCTGAGGCGGCGCGGATCTTGGCGATGAAGTCCTCGCGGCTCACCAGCTCCTTGTTGTCGAGATGGCCGCACTTCTTCGGAAACACCTGATCCTCGATGTGGATCGCAGCAACGCCGGCGCGTTCGAACTCCTGCACGGTGCGGAACACGTTCAGCTCGTTGCCGAAGCCGGTGTCGCTGTCGCTGATCAGCGGGATGTCGATCGAGTTCGCGATCCGGCTGGCATTGCCAACCATCTCGCTCATGGTGATCAGTCCGTAGTCGGGATAGCCCAGGGTCGCCGAGGTGCCAGCGCCGGTCATGTAGGCGGCCGGGAAACCCGCCTGCGCGATGGCGCGGCCGGTGATACAGTCGATGGCGCCGGGGGCGACGACCATCTTTCTGGACGACAGAAGTTTGCGGAAATTGGCAGCGTTGGACATGGCTTCTTCCTCTAGCGTTTGCGTTTGGGAACGGGTATCGGGCGCGGGGGCACCTTGAGTGCTTCGGGATGCACGGTGAAGCGCAGCTTCAGGTGCTCCGGAACGGCCAGCATCTCGACGTATTCGACGGCCCGGCCTTTCTGGTCGATCATCAGGCTGCGCAGGTCGATGAGGGCCGCGCCGACCTTGACCCCGAGGCGTGACGCCACCAGCGGCTCGGCCAGCACGGCGGAGACGAGTTGCTCGGCACCGCAGATATGGGCACCCGCCCGTCCCAGGAGCTGGAACATCGGAATGCGGTTGAGGTCGGCCTGTGTGAAGGTCCGGCCGAGCGCGGCCGGAACGTAGCTCGTCAGGTGCATGACCGGCGTGCCGTCCTGGGAGCGGACGCGCACCGCGCGCTGGACCGGGTTCTCGTCGGCATCCCACAGCCGGTCGCGCGCGAAGCCGCGGGCCTCGACATAGCCGAACTCGAGGACCTCGGCGACGGTCTCCGCACCGTAGGCCAGGATGTTCTCGATCACCGACGACACCGGCAGGCGCATCGGCTGACCGATCTGGGACCGCACGATCGTGCGCCGCCCGGCGCCGCGCTCGATCAGGCCGGCATCGTGCAGGCTCGCCATGGCACGCCGCACCGTGATGCGCGACACGCTGAACATGCGGGTGAGCTGTTCCTCGGTCGGCAGCGGCTCGCCCTCGGGGTAGCGCCCTGTCGAAATACCGTCCGCCAGCACCAGGTAGATCTGGTGGTGCAGCGGCGAGCCCATTTCCCGGGCAACGGCGATCCTGTTCATGATTTCTCGGCGGCATCCGGAGCCGCGCCGCGATGCAGATGCCTGTCGATCGCCAGAAGGGCCGCGTTGGACGCAATGGCGAAGACCGAGATCAGCACCGCGATCGACAGGATCGTCTTCACGTCGTGCAGGTCGATCGCCGTCATCAGGAGGAACCCGAGCCCGCGCTGCGAGGCGAAGAGCTCGCCCAGCATCGTGCCTAGCAGGGTGAGCGAGAAGCCGATGCGCAGGCCCGAGAAGATCTCGGGCATGGTGGCGGGAACGAGCACGTACCAGCCGGTCTGGGCCGGGCTGAGACGCATCGCGCGACCCGCCCGCAGATAGGTGCGGTTGACGTTGCGCACCGCGTTCATGGTGAAGAGCACGACGGGAATGATCCCGTGCAGGGCGCCGAACGCCACCTTGGCCGGCATGCCGAGGCCGAACAGCAGCAGGATCACCGGATAGAGCGTGATCTTGGGCACCGAGTAGAGGGCCACGAGGATTGGCTCCGCGACCTCGCCCGTGAGCTTGTGGCCGCCCAGCACGACGCCGATCAGCACTCCGCCACCGCAGGCGATGGCCAGCGCCTGCAGGAAGGCGAGGCCTGTCTCCCGAAGGTGGGGCAGGAAGCGCGCCTGGCCAATCATCTCCCAGAGATGGGCAAGCGTAGGCGCGGGCGCGGTCACCGCCGAGTCGCCCGCGATCTCGTGCAAAACCTGCCAGAGCGCGACCAGCGAGATCGCGACGAGGATGGGATCGCGCCAGGCGCGCAGCGAGAGCAGTCCGCGGTTCATGCCCCGCGCCGCCGCAGCATGCGACGCTCCCAGGCGAACACCGCCATGTTGAACAGGGTCACGATCCCCAGCACGAACAGGATCAGCGCATACATGCGCGGATTGTCGAAATTGTCATAGGCGAAGGCAATCTCGTGGCCGATCCCGCTGGTCGACAGGATGAATTCTCCCGCGATCACGCCGATGAAGGAATAGGCGACGGCGAGCTTGAGGCCCGACAGGATGTGCGGCGCCGCGGCCGGCAGACGCACCCGCCAGATCTCCTCGATCAGCGACAGGCGATGGATGCGCGCGGTCTTCAACAGCACGCGCGGCACGCGGTCGAGGCCCGCCATCGTGGCGAGGATCATCGCGACCATGGCGAACAGGGTCGCCAGCACGATCAGCGGCACCGGCCCCAGGCCGAAGATGACGATCAGCAGCGGATAGAAGGCAAAGTGGGGAATGGCGTAGTAGGCCGCGAGGAAGGGGCTGAAGGCCCGGCGCAGGAACGGCACCCAGTTGAGGATGAAGCCGATCACGAAGCCGCCGACGATGGCGATGCTCATGGCGATCGCCACGGCCGACAGCGTGTGGCGCAGGTGCATGCCGATTTCGTCGGACCGCAGCGTTTCGACCAGTGTCGTCACCATCTTCGACGGGGCGGTGACCATGGTCGGTGCGATCGCGCCGGTCCGGCAGGCGAGTTCTAGGGCGCCGACGGCGCCCACCAGCAGGATGGTGCGGATCCAGCCCGCCTTGCTCATCGCGCCGCCGTCCCCTGCCCCAGGGCGCGCAGCGATTCGCCACGAAGGTAGGACCAGAGGCGCGAGGTCACCGCGCCGAAGTCGGCACGCTCGGCGAGGCGGGAATCGCGGTCGCGCGGCCAGCCGGTCTCCACGATGTCCATGAAGCGGCCGGGCCGGGCCGACATCACGCCGATACGATCCGACAGCAGGTTGGCCTCGTCGAGCGCATGGGTGATCAGCAGTACGGTGGCCGATGTCTCGCGCCACAAGCGCAGCAGCTCGTCGCCCATCAGCAGACGGGTCTGCTGGTCGAGCGCGCCGAACGGCTCGTCGAGCAGGATCAGCCGCGGCTGCATCACCAGCGTGCGCGCGATGCAGACGCGCTGGCGCATGCCGCCGGACAGCTGGCTGGGATAGGCGCGCCGGAAGTCGCGCAGGCCCATGAAGCCTATCGCGAAATCGACGCGTCGCTTGCTTTCCGCCGCATCGACGCCAGCGCGGCGCAGGCCGAAGGCAACATTGTCCTCTACGGTAAGCCAGGGAAAGCTCGCATCCTCCTGGAACACGACGCCGACACCGTCCGGCACCTCGCCGCGCACCGGCTTTCCCTCGAACTCGACCATGCCGGCCGAGGGAACGGCGAGCCCCGACAGCACGTCGAGCAGCGTGGACTTTCCGCAACCCGAGGGTCCCACGACGCTGAAGAACTCGCCGGCCCTGAGATCGAAGGAGATCGGGCCCAACGCGTGGACTTCGCCGTGGCCCGCCCGCGGCGGGTAGACGCGCGTCACGCCCTCGAGGCGCGCGTGAACCTTGTGGGCGGCCACATTCTCCACAGCCGCGAGCCGCGGCGCCCCCGCGATCATTGGGTCTTCGCCGCCGGCACGAACTGCGTGTTGGTCGACACCGTCCAGTCGACGGGCAGCTGCAGCGCGCCGACCGAGCCCAGCGCATCGGCCATCGACTGCATCAGCGGCATCGCGAGCTCGCCGCGGCTCCACCAGGTCGGGTTCATCTTCATGATGTTGGCGATGGCATTGGTCGTGACGTCGAGCGGCAGGTTGTAGGCCTTGGCGACGATCTGCGCGGCTTCCTTCGGATTGGCGTGCAGGAACTCCACACCCTTGCGCCGTGCCTCGATCACCGCCTTCAGCTGGGCACCCTTCTTGGCGATGGTCTCGTCGGTCGCGATGCCGACCGTCTGGGCATAGGCCGGCAGCTTCTCGTCCAGCCAGCCCAGCGACTTGTACTTGGTGCCGGCCTTCTCCTTCTGGGAGTAGATCGGCTCGGGAATGATCGCGACATCGACCTTGTTGTGTTCGAGCGCCGTCAGACCCGCACCGAAATCGCCGATGGCGACCATCTTCACGTCGGCCGCGTTGATGTCCCAGGACTTGAGCGCCGAGAGCGTGATCGCCTCGCTGACCGACTTCGGCCGCGAATAGACGAAGCGCTTGCCCTTGAGGTCGGCTGGCTTGTCGAGCGCCTCGCCCACGCGGGTCACCCAGAAGGAGCTGCGGCCGTTCGTGCCGCCGCTGATGATCTTGATGTTGAAACCTTCCTTGATGGCCGCCAGCGCCGCCGGCAGCGCCACCTCGGCGAACAGCGTGTCGCCCGCCATCATGTTGCGGACGCTGGTCCCGCCGCCCTTCGAGGTCAGGATGCCGGTGACGTCGACACCGGCTTCCTTGAAGTAGCCCTTCTCCATCGCAATGGCGTAGGGCACGCCGTAGAGCAGCGAGCCGTAGTGGGTGACGACGATGTCCTCGGCGCGCGCCGTCGCAATGGACAGCGTGCCGAAAGCTGCGAACGCGAACGCGCGGATGGCGGCCTTGAAAGCCCTCATCGTTCCCTCCCAGGGATGTTGCGGCCGGTGTCTTCATGACCCCGACTCTTCTATTGTTATGACATTAGGACATTCCAGCCGGAGCGAGTCAATCCGACCGGTGGGGCGCTATCCGCTGAGCAGAAAGGTCAGCCGTCGTACCGAGTGGCGCGTCAGCCCGTCGGGATCACCCGGGGCGCCCCGCCGCGCTGGGCGGCGGAAGGCAGCGACTGCCGGTGGGGATTGCGTGCGGCGGCATCCCACATGAGGCGTGGATCGAAGGCTTCGGCCGCGAAGATTGTGACGATCACGACGGCGCAAAAGGCCAGTGCGCCCATGCCGGGATCGATCGTGACCGCGCGGCCGAACTGCACGAGCGCCCCCAGCAGCGACTCCATGAAGATGTCGACCATCGACCAGCGCCCAATCCAGGCGACGATGAAGTAGAGCTGCGTGCGCTGGCGCAGCAGGACGCCGGCCCTCTCCGCCGTACCCGTGAGGGCTGTCGCCGAGATCATGCTGACGAGACCGATCAGCTTGAACAGCGGCACCAGGACGCTGGCGAAGAAGACCAGCAGCGCCAGCGGATACATCTTGGACGAGACCAGTTCCTCGACCCCACCCATGATGGTGCTGGGTTCACCCGCCCCCAGCTGGATCACCGTCAGCACCGGATAGACATTGGCCGGGACGTACAGGACGGCGCCGGCGATCACCAGGGCAAGCGTGCGATTGAGACTGTCGGGTTTGCGATCGTGCACGCGCGCGCCGCAGCGCGGGCAGCGGCCGTCATGCTCTGCCGGCACGCAGACGAGCTTGCACTCCTCGCAACCGGCGGCGCCCGGCCGGTATTCGAGGGGGGCGACCGGCGGCATCGGCGCATGGGTCTGGCCGCGGCGCTCGATTTCCTCCCACACGGCCTGCGGATCGAGCGACAGCTCAGCCCACACGATGACGACGGTCAGGATCGCCAGCGCATAGACGGCCGGTCCGAGCTCGATCGTCACGAGGTCGCCCAGCTTCGTGAAGGCCACGAACACGCCGAGCAGCAGCACCTCGAGCATCGCCCACGTCCCCATGCGCCGGGCGATGATGAAGACGCCGCGCAGGTTGGGCGGCGCGGTATGCATGCGCAGGCCGACCAGCACGTAGAGCGTGCCGGCGAACTTGATGAGCGGCGCGAACGCCGTGGTGAACGAGACGGCGATGGCGAGCGGCCACAGGCCGTGGCGCACCAGCTCCGCGGGGCCGGAGAGGATCGTGGTCTCGTGGACGATGCCCGCGGTCGAGACCTTCATCAGCATCGACAGCCACAGAACGGCGAACAGGACCAGTGAAGCGAAGGTGAGCGCCAGGCAATGGCCCGTCGGGTCGGCGCGGGTGGCCCGCAGTGGCGTGCCGCAGCGCTCGCAGTCGGAGCGCATGTTGGCCGCCATCGCCGGCACGATCTGGAACAGGCCGCAGCCGTGACATTCGCGCAGCTGCGGCGGCGTCACCAGGGGACCCGGGTCGCGTGTGACGGCGAAGGCCCGCAGCATGGCGTTACTGGAGAAGCGTCGCGATGCCGTCGGACAGCTCGCCGAGCGCGTCGCTCATGGCAGCGACATGGCCCGGCGTATCCGGCGTCGGAACGGATTTGGAGATCGAGAAATTACGCGCGGCCGTGCGGGTCGGCCGGTTGAACTGGATGGCGACCTGCGCCAGCAGGATGACGTTGCCCGCCTTGTCGGCGTCGAAGCGCTGGATGTCGATGCCGACGGTCGCGTAGGGATCCATTGTGATCGACCCGGCCTCGCTGTAGACTTGGCTGCCCGGCAGGCGCTGCGACAGTTCGAGGACGATGGTGCGCGACAGCATCCCGCCGACGGGCTCGCCCCACCAGGCGTTGGACCGGACGTCGAGCTTGAAGTCGTCCGTCGAGCGAACGATCTCCTTGCGGTCGAGATAGCCCGGCAGGCCGATGTCGCGCACCTGCACGATGCGCGGCCCGCGCGGCAGCACCGGCCCGGGCCGCACCGCAAGCGTGTAGAGGACGGGTTCTGGCGAGGAACCGCAGGCTTGGAGCGCTGGCGCGGCGAGGACCGGCAGGGCGAGGAGGCCGAGGCGGCGGCGTCCGAGGCGGATGTTGTTCATTCCTTGCCCGTGTTGGTGCGACCCTTGATCAGGGCCTCGGGGTGACGCGACAGCAGGTCAGCGAGGGCGCGGATCGAGCGCGCCGCGTCGGTGATCTGGGGCAGCAGGCGGTCGAGGTCGCGATGGAACTTCGACGTGTCGCCATATCCCTTGTCGACGGAGCCGATCAGGCGATTGGCCTTCGTCATGGCCTCCTGCAACTGCAGCGCGATGTCGGACAGGCGCTTCAATGCCGGGGTCCCGTCGACGTCGAGCTTGCGGGCGATATCCTGGACATCGATCATCGCCTTCTCGAGAGCCGCCAGGGTCGCCTTGATCTGCGGGCCGTTGACCATCTGGTCGATGCCGACGGAGGCGCTGACCAGGCTGTTGCCGATTTTGTCGAAGTCGATGCGGTTGATCTTGCTCAACAGTTCGCTGGCCGATGCCGTGATGCTGTCGAAACCTCCGACTTCGGCGGCCGGAATGACGTAGTGGCCGCCTTCCTGGGTGAGATCGCCCGGCGTTGCCCCGGGCACGACCTCCAGAGATATGATCTTCTGCGGACTGATCAGGCTCGGCGCCTGCAGCGTCGCGCGCAGCCCCCGCTTGATCATCTCCTCGGCGACGTTGATGGGCTCCATACCCTGTGCCTTGGCGAGGTTGCTGACCCTGCCGGCCTCGACCCGATAGTGAATGGGGGCCACGACGCGATCCTGCTTGGGATCGTAGACCAGCCCGACGTTAGTGACCTCGCCGATCTTGAGGCCGTGGAACCGGACCTCGGCGCCCACCGTCACCCCGGCAACCGAGCCGGGAAAATAGGAGATCAGCTTGATCTGCTGGCCGAATCCCGCCGACTTGGCTTCCTCGATGTTGGCGTAGAGCTTGAAGCGCTGGCCGGCCGGACTGGTCGGCGCCGTCGAATCGTGCGCCGTATCGAAGGCGATGCCCCCCAGCAGGATGGCACGCAGCGATTCCATCTCGATGTTGATGCCGTTGGCGCCGAGTGAAACCGAAAGGCCGGAGGCGTTCCAGAAATTAGAGTCGTTGCGCACGTAGCGGTCGAACGGCGCACGCACGAAGGCGTGGATGGCGACGCGGCTGGCGAGGTCGTGCAGGTCCCAGCCCAGCACGGTGCCGACCTCGATGTCGCGGAAGAAGATCGGGGCGCCGAGACTGATCGAACCCAGGCGGTTCGTATCCAGCCGGAACGTGGTGCCCTTCACCGAGGCCTGGAGGATCGGCGGATCCTCCTGTCCCACGAAATCGCGCTTGGCGACGCCGGCTTCGGACGACGGCCGCATGCCGATGTAGGAGCCCGAGAGGATGGTCTCGAGACCGGAGATGTTGCCGGCAAAGAGCTGCGGCTTCACCACCCAGAAGATCGTCTTGTCGGTGAGCAGCGGCTCGGCTTCCTTCACCGTCTCGATGGTCACCAGCACCTTCGAGAGGTCGGGTGGAATGGTGATGGTCTTCACCGTCCCCATGACGACATTGCGGTACTTGAGCTGTGACTGACCGGCCGTGAGGCCGGCGGCCGTGTCGAAGGACACGATGATCACGGGGCCTCGCTTGGAGAAGGCGTCCCAGGCGAGCCAGCCGGCGATCAACGCCGTGAAGAAGGGCACCAGCCAGACCAGCGGGATACGGCGGCGGCGCCGGACCGAAGCCGCCCCGACGGCACTTCGCACACCGGGAGTGTCCGGGGC